>JAPPKR010000291.1 GCA_028819835.1 bacterium
GGGAACTGTGCCGCTCCTGGCCCAACCAGACCGAGAGGACAGTGCGGGGGACCCATTTCATCCAGGAGGACTCGGGTCACGAAATCGGGGAGATTATCGCCGATTGGATGTCACACCTGTAATCCAATAATCACTCACCCGCCCCGGGGCGTAATAACGGTAAACGACGGGGAGAAACATGAGGGCAACAGCCGGACGGGTAGGCCTGACCCCAAGACGGCCGGACGGGAGGTCCAAATGAACAGCCACGGCAGCATCCAACACGGTGACGTCACCATCACCTACGAGGTGGTCCGCAGCGCTCGCCGCCACAAGACCATTCACACCCAGGTGAGCCTTGACAACGTGCGGGTGCTCGCTCCGGCCGTCGCCTCCGATCTCGAACTCGAGCAGGTGGTTCGTGAGCAGGCGCGATGGATCCTGGAACGGCGGAAGATTCTCAGCGCCAGGCCCGCCCCCAAGCGGTATGTAACCGGAGACACGATGCCCTTTTTGGGCCGAGACTTCAAACTGATCGTGGACACGGATCGGTTCCTAAGGCCTTGGATCCGTTTCGAGGAGGACCGCTTTCTGTTTGACGCCCCTCCGGATATAGGCGACGACAAGCGCCGGGAAATGATCAGGAGGGCTTTCGTCGATTGGTATTGGCGAGAAGCTGAGGAGCATCTGCCCGACTTTGTGGCAGACTGGCTGCCCTTCGTGGCCGGCCATGCCAGCCCCCGAGTCCTGGTCCGAGATCAACGGCGCCGCTGGGCAAGTTGCGCCTATGACAGAACCCTGCGCTTCAACTGGCGGACAGTGATGCTGGAACCCGAGCTCATCGACTACCTGGTGGTTCATGAACTCGCCCACGTGACGGTGAGGAATCACTCAAAGCAGTTTTGGGATCTGGTCGCTTACCACCTACCCGATGTGAAAGAACGCCGCCGGCGACTCAAGGAAGTGGAGCGCCGGCTTCCCTGGTGACAACCGGGAAAGACCGGATCCCTGTAGGGTTGGCCAGGTTGATTGTGGTAGCTATACCCGTCCTGCTGATCGGCCTGATCAGCCTGGCCGGGTTCTTCGGCAGGTGGTGGTGGGTGCTCGACCTGGCGACCAGTTTCCGTCCGCAGTTTGCGGCTGCGCTGCTGGCCGGGGGAGCCGCACTGCTGCTGAGGAGTTGGCCGCGACTGGGTTGGGTGATATTGGCCCTGGGGGTCATCAACCTGGCCTACGTTGCGCCCTTGTTCTGGGGAAGACAGGACATACCCGCCGCATCCCCGACCATGCGAGTGGTCTCATTCAATGTCCAGGGCCAGAACGAACAGTATGAGCAGGTGATCGAATTCCTGATGGAGGTGGACGCAGATGTGGTCTTCCTGCATGAAGCGAACCGACTCTGGGAAGAGGCCTTCTCCGAGGCTCTGGCGGGCGGGCGGCTTGCCTACCTGCAGCATCGTTCCCGGCCCGACCATCTGATTTTCTCGACCCTGACACTTACCAGAGGTCCACCTAGGGAGGTGGTCAGCCATGGCTGGGCGGAGAGGGAGGCGCGAGCTATGGAAGTGGTTGTCGGTTTGGGGGAGACGAGCGTGACCGTGCTGGGCATCCACCCCCTGGCGCCCACCAACTCACGGCGGGCCGCGCTGCGAGACGCCCAGTTCGAGTTCGTGGCCGACTGGGTGAGAATGGCCAGGGGTCCGACCGTGGTGGTCGGCGACTTCAACGCCACCCCCTGGTCCCATGTCTTCAGGCCCCTTACCGGGGCCGGGCTCCGAAACTCCCAGCGCGGGTTCGGACTGGCCCCGAGCTTCCCGGTGGACGGCAGTTTCCTCACCAGGGTTCCTATCGACCACCTTCTCCACTCCTCCCATCTGGCCGTGTCCGACAGGTGGCTGGGGCCGGATCTCGGTTCGGATCACTTCCCACTCGTGGTTGACATGGCATTGGTCGCCTCATAGCGAGTGTCCACTCGGGATGAGCGCCGGGGATTGATCAGCTCTTATCCTTTCAGGGACACCCTCTCCGACATCACATGGCCGAGATGAAAGACCCTCACGCTCACAACCGGCGGCGACTTGCCGAGAAAGTAGGCCCCGAGGGGTTGGCGGTGGTCATGGCCGGGGTGCCGGGATTGCGCAACCCCGACGTCGACTATGCCTTCCGCCAGGACTCCGACTTCTTCTACCTCACCGGCTTCGCAGAGCCCCATGCCGCGGCGGTGATCGCCCCTGGGCATCCCGAAGGAGAGTTCACGCTCTTCGTGCAACCCCGGGACCGGCAGAGAGAGATATGGGACGGGCCCCGGGCGGGAACGGAAGGCGCGAAGGAGTTGTACGGCGCCGACGCCTCCTACCCGGTGGCGGAGTTCGACAAACGCCTCCTGAAGCTGGCGGCAGGGCGGTCGGTGATCTGGCATCCGGTGGCCGGGGGCCGCCGGTCCCGACAAGTCATGACCCTGCTGGAGAAGGCCCATGCGCTGAGGACCCGGTTGGGGATTGACCTCCCGCGACATCTCTCCGACCTGCGTCCCGTCCTCGCCGAACTCCGACTACTCAAATCCCCTCAGGAAATCCAATGGCTCCGGGAGGCCTGTGATCTGACCATGGAAGGGCACCGGGAGGCCATGAGGTTTGCAGGACCGGGACGATGGGAGTACCAGGTGCAGGCAGCCATGGAGAACGTTTGGCGGATGGGAGGTTCTCCCCGCGACGGGTACCCCTCCATCGTCGCCTCCGGGCCCAACGCCTGCATCCTCCACTACGTCGACAACAACCGGCGCATGGAGGATGGTGACTTGCTGTTGGTGGACGCCGCCTGCGAACTTCACCACTTCACGTCCGACATCACCCGGACTTTCCCGGTCTCAGGCTCCTACACCACCCCGCAGCGCCGGGTCTACCAAGTGGTCCTCGACGCCCAGTCCGCAGCGATAGCAGCCTGCCGTCCTGGAAGCCATGTCCGGTCGCCGCACGACGCCGCACTCGGAGTCCTGGTGGAAGGCATGGTGGAGATGGGTCTCCTTCCCACCGGCGCCGAAGACGCGATGAGCATGCACCTGTACCAGGAGTTCTTCATGCACGGGACCTCCCACTGGCTGGGAATGGACGTCCACGACGTTGGCTTCTACCGTCCGGGCGGCTCCCATCGTCGCTTGGAACCCGGCATGGCGCTCACCGTAGAGCCGGGCCTCTATGTGGATCCCTCCCGCCCGGAAGTCGAGTTTGCCATGCTGGAATTCGATTCCGACCAGTGGATGACCGAACGGATGCTCGACTCCTCGGCCGCCGACCGCCAGAAGAAAATGCGCGAGGCAGCCCCCAAGATCACGCATCCGATTCCCCCCGAACTGCTGGGCATCGGCATCAGGATCGAAGACGACGTGGTGATTACCGAGGGCGGTTGCGACGTGCTCACGGCCGACCTCCCCAAGGCCCTCGATGCGGTGGAGGAACTGTGCCGGGAGTCTCCCCTGCATAGCCGGCGACCATGACGCCAGCCGGGGCCAATGCCCTCCGGATAGCCAATTGCTCCGGCTTCTACGGGGACCGCCTGGACGCGGCGCGGGAGATGGTGGAGGGGGGACCGATAGACATCCTCACCGGGGACTACCTGGCCGAGTTGACTATGGCGATCCTCTGGCGTTTGCGACGCCGTGATCCCGAAGGTGGGTATGTGCGAACCTTCCTGACTCAAATGGAAGAAGTTCTGGGAACCTGCCTGGACCGAGGCATCAGAGTCGTATCCAACGCAGGTGGCCTCAATCCGGCGGGAATGGCCAAACGTCTGGGGGAAATGACGGAGCGTTTAGGGCTGGAAGCCCGGATCGCGTGGGTCACCGGCGACGACCTCACCGAGCGGGTCGGGGAACTGCAGCAGCTCAACAGCTTGCGCCACTTCGACACCGGTAGGCCCCTCCCGTCGGGTGTCACCCCCCTCACCGCCCATGCCTATCTGGGCGGAAGGGGCATCGCCGAGGCCCTCTCCTGGGGCGCCGATGTGGTGGTGACCGGAAGGGTGACGGATGCCGCAGTGGTGATCGGGCCGGGAATGTGGGCCTTCGGCTGGTCGCCCGAGGACTACGACCAGCTGGCGGGAGCACTGGTGGCGGGGCATATCATCGAGTGCGGAGCACAGTGCACCGGCGGCAACTATGCATTCTTCGAACGGGTGTCCGGATCGGATCGGGTGGGGTTCCCGATCGCCGAGCTCTCCCCGGACGGCTCGGCTGTGATCACCAAGCATCCGGGAACCGGCGGCCTGGTGTCGGTGGGAACGGTGACCGCTCAACTCCTGTATGAAGTGTGTGGGCCCCGATATCACAATCCCGACGTGACCGCTCGTCTCGACTCGATACAGCTGTCCCAGGAGGGCCCTGACCGGGTGGCGGTAACCGGAGTGCGGGGGGAGCCGCCGCCTCCCACCCTGAAGGTCGCCCTCAACTACCTGGGGGGCTATCGCAATTCGGTGACTATGGTGATCACCGGTCTGGACGCCGAACACAAAGCCGAGTCGGTCACTGCAGCACTGTGGAAGAGTCTGGGCGGGGCAGGGCAGTTCGAAGAAACCGCAGTGTCGTTCACCGACACCGGCCACGCCGATCCCGCCACCAATGAGGCGGCCATGTCCCACCTCCGGATAACTGTCAAGGACCCCGATCCCGAAAAGGTCGGCAAACGCTTCTCCCGGGCCGCGGTGGAACTGGCCCTTGCCCACTATCCGGGGTTTTTCATGACGGCTCCGCCCCGGGATTCCTCTCCCTACGCCGTCTATTGGCCTACTTCAGCGGAGCCCTCCCAGGTCGTCCAGCAGGTCCGCATGGGTGACCGGGTGAAGGAGATTCCCACCTCTCCTCCGACGGAGCGGGTCACCGCCGACGACTGGGGTGAATACCCGGACGGTGTTCCGTCGCCAGCGGCGGATGACTTCGGGCTCGCCTCCCGGGAGACCGGCGACACGGCAATGGTTCCCTTAGGAAGAATCGCCGGCGCCCGCTCCGGTGACAAGGGTGGTGACGCCAATGTGGGGGTGTGGGTGGAGAGCGAGGAGGCCTTCGGGTGGTTGGCCGGGTTTCTGTCCGAGTCGCGTTTTCGGGAGTTGGTGTCCGAAGCGGCCGACCTGGAGGTTGAGCGTCACGTTCTCGCCAACCTGCGAGCCATCAACTTCGTGGTCCGGGGACTCCTCGGCGAGGGCGTGTCATCCAGCACCCGAACCGACCCGCAGGCCAAGAGCCTCGGCGAGTACCTGCGCGCCAGGTTGGTTCCCATCCCCGTAACGCTCCTGGATGCGAGATCCGCATAGGCTGAGAGACCGGGTCACAGCGCCCTCCGCCTCGATGTATCCTCGTTTCGGTGTCTGCGGCTATCACCGCCACGAACCTGCGCAAGACCTATGGTGAGGTTACCGCGCTCGACGGAGTGAGCTTCACGGTGGCCGAGGGAGAGGTGTTGGCGCTGCTCGGCCCGAACGGAGCGGGAAAGACAACGGCTGTCGAGATCTTGGAGGGATACCGCCGGGCGGACCAGGGGGACATCGAGGTACTCGGCTTCCACCCTGCCACCGGAGGGCGGAGGTTTCGCGACCGGATAGGGATCGTGCTCCAGGAGACAGGGGTCGAAGAGGTGCTAACCGTCCGGGAGGCGGTCGAACTGTACGGCTTGGCCTACTCCCGGCAACGTCCGGTCGATGAACTTGTCTCCCTGGTGGGCCTGGAGGAGAAGGGGGACTCCCGGATAAAGACCCTGTCGGGCGGACAGCGTCGGCGTCTCGACCTGGCCCTGGGGTTGGTGGGAGACCCCGACCTGGTGTTCCTGGACGAGCCAACCACCGGATTCGACCCTGCGGCCAGGCGCAAGTCATGGGAGTTGGTCGAAGGCCTCACCGCCTTGGGCAAGACGATTCTCCTCACCACCCATTATCTCGACGAAGCCCAACATCTGGCCGACCGGATAGTGGTTCTGTCAGAGGGCAGGATCGTGGCGGAGGGAACGCCGGAGTCCCTGGGCTCGGCCCAGGTGGTCACCACGGTCCGATTCAGCGTGCCTGATACAGCAGACCTGCCCGCGATCGGCGATGGTCCCGAGATCGGCGAAAACAGGGTCACCTACCGGACCACCGACCCGACCGCCGATCTTTACCAACTCACCCGGTGGGCCACGGACAGGGGAGTGGAGTTGGCCGGCCTGGAGGTGACCCGGCCCAGCCTGGAGGACATCTACCTCGACATCATGGAAGAGGCCGATAGGGCGGGATACGGGGAATGACGGCCCTGCGGGCTGACCTGTCACTGCTGTGGAGGCAGATTCGAAGCCAGAATCGCACATTCTGGAGGACGCCGGTGGCCGCCTTCTTCACATTGGCCCTCCCGGTCTTCTTCCTGGCTTTGTTCAGCGTGTTGTTCGGAGGTTCCGAGGTAGGTGACGGCTATCGGTTCGCCCAGTTCTTCGCGCCGGCGATGGCGGTGTTCGCCGCCTGCTCGGCGACCTTCAGCAACCTGTCCATCGGGACCGCCTTCGCCCGGGACCAGGGCATTCTCAAGCGGGTGCGGGGCACTCCCCTGCCACCGTGGATATACATGGCCGGAAGGATCGGCTCAGGGGTGTGGATTGCGGTGGTCTCGGTGGTGGCCATGTTCGTCGTTGGCTGGTCTCTGTTCGGATTCGTCATGCTATGGGACAACCTCGGCGTGGCGCTGTCCGTCTTCGTGCTCGGCATGGCCACCTTCTCGGCGCTGGGACTGTCGGTGTGCGCCGTCGTCAGGACCGCCGACACGGTGCCGGCGGTGACCAATGCCGTGTTCCTGCCGATGGCATTCATCTCGGGCATTTTCATCCCGCTGGAGGACGCTCCGGCATGGTTGGTGGTCCTGGGAGACATCTTCCCGCTCAAGCACTTCGCCGAACCATTCGGCGCTTCCTTCAATCCTTTTCACACGGGTCCGGTACTCGGTTGGGAGAACCTGGCGATAATGGGCGCCTGGCTGGTGCTGGGGATGGTGATAACCACCCGGTTCTTCAGCTGGGATCCAAGAGGCTCAAGATAGGCTTGTGGTGAGCAGACGCCCAGGAACGATGATCTCCCCCTTCACCGGTCTCCTATATCGCATCTATGAGAGACGCCTTCTCAACCAGATGGACGCATCCCGCTTCCCCCGGCATGTGGGAGTGATTCTCGACGGTCATCGACGTTACGCCCGCCGGAGCGGCCTCCCCAACTACGTCGACAGCTACCTGGAGGGCATGCGCCGTTTCGAGGACTTCATGGACTGGTCGGCGGCCCTCGGTATTCCGGCGATCACCGGTTGGGTGTTGTCGAAGGAGAATCTCAGCCGTCCCGCCGCACAACTGGAGCCCTACTACGAGGTGTTGGCGGACTTGTTCCGGCGCCTACCCCAGCGGTGTCGACAGCACAAGATGGGATTGCAGTTCATAGGAAGCCTGGACCTGCTGCCGGCCAGCCTGGTCACCGCCGCCAAGAGCGCCATGGAAAAGACCGGCCCGGCGCCGGAAGGCCGCAATCTGACCATCGCCATGGGTTACGGCGGCCGACAGGAGATCGTGGACGCCTGCCAGAATCTTGTAGCCGAACTGAGCCTAACCGTCGAGAACCCCGCACAAATGGCGGAGCGGATCGACTCCGCCGGCCTGGCCCGGCACATGTACTCCGCGGGCACGCCAGATCCGGACCTACTGATCCGCACTTCGGGAGAGTCGAGACTGTCCGGATTCCTGTTGTGGCAGTCAG
>JAPPKR010000055.1 GCA_028819835.1 bacterium
ACCCATTCTACCAGGGGGGAGAGACAAAACGTCAACTATTCTTTATAATTCCCTTATTTAAACCCTATCGTCTAGGTCGGCAACTCGGCGGTCCGGAGCGGTAAACCCTCGGCGCCGTTGAGCATGGCGGTGAGGGGCGCCACTTCCTTCTCGTAGCCGGGGCTGGCCAGCACCCCCAGCCGGTCGGCGGTGGGCGTGACGAAGAATCCCTGCTCCTGGTCGGCCTCGAACCGGTCGCGGTCCACGAACAGCCGGGGCTTGAGCACCGCCGGATCGCCCTCCTCGGGACAGAAGGTCAGACAGTTCCCGCACTCGTTGCACAACTCGGCCAGGATGAAGTACTGCCATCGGTCGGTCAGCTCATCCTGAAGCTCGGGCACGGTGGCCAGGCGGATCACCGCGTCGTTGGGACACACGGTGACGCAGAAGTTGCAGGCCACACACCCCCACATCTGGAGGACCTTGTCCACCGCCCTAGGCAGCTTCTCGTTCCCCGAGAGATGGTAGAAGCCGGTCTCCTTGCCACCGCTCATAGCCATCACATGGGCTTCCACCGGCCCGCGGTGGCCGCTGGCGCGCGCCAACTCCCACTTGTGGTGATGCCAGGAGGCCAGGTCGGTGGCGCCCACCCGGCGCATCTCCAGGGCCAGGCGGTTGAGCATCGGCGCCAGGCGCCCATAGCCGCCGGGTTTGAGCAGGTCCGAGCAGATCGTGACCGGCGCCACCCCCATCCCCAGGGTGTCGGACAGGTTCTCCTTGCTCACCCCTGCCGAGAAGCTCACCTGCACGTCGCCTCCGTGGCCCGCCAGGTTGAAGACACCGGGCAGGGTGCAGATCAACTCGTCCAGGAGCGTCGAGGTGATGACATGCAGGGGAGGCCCGGAGAGGTACATGGGGTCGTCGGGCATCCACCCCTTGTCGTTGCCCACCACCAGGGTGTTGCTGAGCTTGATCCCGAACCGACGGCCGTGACGGCGGGCGAACTCCCGCAACCCCTCGATCAACTCCAAGCCCTGGTCGAACTGCAGGTCGTCCACGAAGGCCTGGGGCAGGAGCGGGATGTGGTCGTAACCGAGGGTCTCGTGGAGGATCTCCTGCACCCTTCCGATTCCCAGCAGGGTGGGATTGAGCTTGACGATCACATCGCACTCGTGACGGGTCATCAGATGCTTGGTGATCGCGTCGATCTCGTGCGGCGGGCAGCCGTGGAAGGTGGAGAGCGTCACCGTGTCGGCTATCCGTGAGGGAAAGTCGAGGTCCCGAAGATGGGCGAACGGCTCGGGTATCTGGGGCCGGAAGGAGTCGATCCGGTCCTTGGCGTTCTTCATCTCCACGATGAAGTCGGAGACCTTGTCGGTGGAAATCCCCTCCAGGTCATAGCCCACCGACATGTCGAAGACGAACGGACCCGGATCGGGGCCCACCAACTCGGACACCGGCTCCCAGTTGTTGAGAATCCTGATCATCATCCAGGCTTTCACGTACTCGATCAGGGACTCCTCCACCCGCAGTTCCTGGCTCCACTCGATGTTGTAGCCGATGGTCTGCATGTCGATGCAGGGACGGGCAATCTCCAGGCGGTCGAGGACCTGGACGGTCTTCAGTTCGAATAGCCGCGACCCTCCCAACCAGGACAGCACGATGTTCTGGGTCATCTGGCTGTGTGGCCCGGCAGCGGGGCCCACCGGGGTTGCGCAGGGACGGCCCAGGAAGGAGAATCCCAGGTCGAGATCGGACGGCCGCTTCCAAACCCTCGCCGAAGGCAGATCGAAGATCCGCTGCCGGGACTCCCATTCGGCGGCCACCCTCCCCAACAGCATGTCCAGGGGATAAGGAGTTAAGGGATCGGCGCCGGAGGACATTTTCTTGTAGCTCCCTTCTATCTACAGGCGGGCATGGAGACGGGCCGCCTGCTCGGCGGCCTTGGCCCGCACCTCGTCGGGATCGACCCGGGTGGGCCGACCTTCTGTGAGAACAACTTCGCCTCCCAACTCCACCAGGAGAGGCCGCACGCCGGGAGTGAAGGCCAAGTGCCAGGGATCCATCGGATCGTGCGACCAGACCACCCGGTCCTCCCGAGCCTCGGGGAAGAGTTCCCAGCCGGTCTCCAACCACGACCAGGCAATCTCGGGAGACGAGGTGACATCGTCTTCTCGCATCCGGAGGTAGGCGGCCCGGAAGGCCCCCAGCATGTCGCCCCCGATCCCGTCGGTCCCCAGCGCCACCCGGTTGGGGAACCTGGTGGGCCGCGCATAACCAACCCCGTTGTTGAGATTGGACTCGGGATTGTGCAGTATCACTCCCTTCAAGTCCCTGTCCAGGTGAACGCAATGCCCCAGGAGCCAGTTATCCCGGGACCGGGACTCGAGGCGCCGCCCGGCCTCGGGGTCCTCTATCCCCTCCGCCACGTGGATGTGCACCCCGACCCCCAGGTCGTCGGCCAGCCCGCACACCTCATCCAAAGTCTCATCGGAAAGGGTGAAGCAGGCATGGGCGCCCACCCAACCCTTCCCCCCCTCGGAGAGAAATCGACGGTTCTCCTCAAGGCCCCGGCGGGCGCCGTCCGGCCCGTGCCGGTCGGTGACCTCGTAGGCGCACGCCACCCTAACCCCCACCTCCGCACAGGCGTCGGCGATCAGCGACAGAGATCCCTCGATGGCGGAAGGGGAGGCATGATGGTCCACTATGGCTGTGGTGCCCCGCTCCAGGGCCTCCAGGGCGCCCAGCTTGGCCGACCAGTAGATCATCTCCTCATCCAGGGCGACGTCCAGCCGCCACCAGATCTGCTCCAGGATCTCGCCGAAACTTCCCGGGACGGCGGGCGGGGCGGGCATGCCCCTGGCCAGGGCCGAGTAGAGATGATGATGAGCGCAGACCAACCCGGGGGTTTCCCGGTTCATGTCAGCGCCTTCGTCCGAGGGGGTGGTGTTTGTTGAACGGCAACTGGGTACGCCAGACCCCATCCACTTGGTGCAGGGCCGCGGCCACTGCCCCGGCGGTCGGCACCAAACCGATCTCTCCCACCCCCTTGATGCCGTAAGGAGAGTCGGGCTGGGGCTCCTCCACCAGGATCACCTCCACCTCCGGCATGTCCTTGGCGCGGATGATCCCCAGACTGCGCAGGGTCATGTTGGTGGGTCGGCTCTCGGAGTCACAGGGAAAGTCTTCCGAAAGGGCGTATCCCAGCCCCATGTGGATGGAGCCCTCGATCTGGCCCTCGCACAGAGCCGGGTTCACCGCCTTCCCGACATCATGGGCGGCCACCACCTTCTCGACCCTTCCGGTCTGCGGGTCGGCGATCACCAACTGGCTGGCGTAGCCGAAAGCTGAATGGATCACCGGATTCTCGACCTTCTCCTTAAGACTGTTCGTCCAGTCCACCACCCACACACCGTGATAGTCCACGCCCGGCTCGCACCCTCCCTCCAACGCCTTCCGGCAGGCGTCCGCCACCGAACCTGCCACCATGAGCGTCCCCCGCGAGCCCGTGGTCTGCCCGGCGCCCAGTTCCCGGGAGGTGTCGACCAAAACCTCAATCCGGTCGGGATCGATCCCCAACTCCTCCACCGCCACCTGCAGGGCGACGGTGTGGACTCCCTGGCCCATCTCGGTCCAGCAGTGGCGGACCTCCACGGTCCCATCGGGACGGAACCGCACCACGGAACGGGACACCTCACGAAAGCCGTTGCCCAGACCGGAGTTTTTCAACCCGAGCCCCACCCCAACGGCTTTTCCTTCTTCGATCGCACGGTCGTAATGGGGCTTTACGGCCTCCAGGCAACGCCGCGCTCCTCGCGATCCCTCATCCATGATCTGTCCCGGCCCCCAAACCGCCCCTGGCTCGATCACGTTTCGAGCCCGCATCTCCCAGCCGCTGATCCCGACCTTCTCCGCCAGGCGGTCCATGACTCCCTCCATGGCGAACTGGGCCTGGTTGGCCCCGAAGCCGCGGAACGCGCCGCACACCGAATTGTTGGTGCGCACCGCGGCCGCCTCCACGTCTATGGCGCCCACCACGTATGGGCCGCTGGCGTGTCCGGCAGCCCGCTCCAGCACCTTCATCCCCACCGAGGCGTAGGGTCCGGAGTCTCCCAGCATTCGCGCCTTGAGGGCGGTGAGCTTCCCCTCCTCGTCGCAGCCCGCCCACAGCTCGATCCGGATGGGGTGGCGCTTGGGATGGATGTGCAGGGACTCCTCCCGGGTGAGGGTGCACTTCACCGACCTGCCCAAGAGATGGGCGGCAAGAGCGGTCTGGGCCTGGTTGGCCATATCCTCCTTCCCTCCGAACGCGCCTCCGTTGGAGACCAGTTCCACGGTGATCCGAGAGGGGTCCATCCCCAGCACCGAGGCGATCTGGTTGCGGTCGTCCCACACCCCCTGGCCTCCCGAATAGACATGGAGGTCGCCGTTGGGGAAGGGGACCGCCACCGTCGACTCCGGTTCCAGGAAAGCGTGCTCCACCCGCTGGGTCTTGAAAGTCTCATGAATGGTGTGCGCCGAGCGGGAAAGAGCCTCCTCCACGTCTCCGCGCTTGTAGACCGAGAGCGACAGGAGGTTGCTGTCCAGCCCCCAAACCGCGTCCTCGGACGCCAGCGCCTGCTCGGGATCGCTGATGGGGGTCAGGACCCGGTACTCGACCTCTATCAACCGGGCGGCTTCCCGGGCGGTCTGCACGTCGGAGGCCACCACCATCGCCAGGACGTCTCCCGAATATGAGGTGCGGCCTCCCACCGGGATGAACACCGGCCAGTCCTTGTGGATCAGCCCGACTCGGAGGTCGCCGGGGACGTCGGCGGCCGTTATCACCCGCACGACCCCGGGATAAACCTCAGCCGGCGAGGTATCGATCGCCAGCACGTCCGCCCGGGAGTGGTCGGTGAGACGGACGGCGGCATGCAGCATCATCGGAGACATCAGATCGTCGATGTATGGGCGGTCTCCCAGGGTCAGTTCCAGCGCTTCGTACTTGGCGCCGTCTTTCCCGACCCCGCCGGGGCGGGCCACGGTGGGAATCGGGTCCCCGGACGCCAGCAATTCGATGGCCTCCACGATCTTGGTGTAGCCGGTGCAGCGGCACAGATGGGCGCCCAGTCGGCCATTGATGGTCTTCCGGTCCAGCGACGATCCCTTCTGGTCGATGAGAGCCTTGGTCCGGATCACGATTCCCGGAGTGCAGAACCCGCACTGCAGGGCGCCGGTGGCCGCGAAACCGCGAGCCATACGGTCCCTCTCCACCGAATCGAGTCCCTCCACGGTTATGACTTCCTTGCCCTTCACCCTGGTTAGGGGGACCTGGCAGCTCACCACTGCACGGCCACCCACCAGCACGGTGCAGCACCCGCATTGGCCGGAAGGCGCGCATCCGTCCTTTGGCGAGGTGACCCCCAACTCCTCGCGCAATGCAGCCAGCAGGTGGGGGTGGTCGCCCCGGACCGCGACATCCTCCCCGTTGAGACGGAAGGAGACAGTGGGGGGCGCTTCGATGAGAGTCATGGTCTGCTCCTACGGTGGGAGAATCACTCCTCTGGTCTGGCTGATCAGGCGGTAGTGCTCGGGCACCCGGTAGAGATCGAATTTGAACACTGTGTCCTTATAGAAGGAGCAGAAGTCCAGGTCTACGTTGGCCACTATCAACTCGTCACCGGTGGTGATCGTCTGGGCGACGATCTGGCCGGAGGGGGCGATGATCACGCTCTGGGCGATGTGGTCTATCCCCTCTTCGATCCCCCCCTTGGCCACTCCCACAACCCAGCATCCGTTCTGGTAGGCGCCCGCCTGCATCACCACATGGTTGTGGAAGTTCTGCAGGGCGTTCTGCTGTGGGTCGGGAGCGTAGAAGGAAGGGGTGTTGTAGCCGATCAGGATCAGTTCCACTCCCTGCAATCCCATCACACGGTAGGTCTCCGACCACCGGCGGTCGTTGCAGATGGCCATGCCCACGATCCCTCCGAACGCCCGCCACACCCCGAAGCCGTCCGGCCCTGGTTCGAAGTAGTACCGCTCGAGGTGTTGGAAGGGCCTCCACCCCTGCACCTCGGCGTGTCCGGGAATGTGGACCTTCCGAAACTTGGCCACCACCGAGCCGTCCCGCTCCACCAGCATCTGGGTGTTGTAGCGGTGGGTCACTCCATCCGAATCGGTGTGCAACTCTGCGTACCCGAGGCAGAAGCCGATGCCCAGCCGGGCCGCTTCATCGAAGAGAGGCTGGGTGTCCTCAGACGGCATCTCCTCCTCGAAAAAGGAGAGCATCTCCTCGGTGTCCTCGAGATACCAGCGCGGGAAAAAGGTGGTCAACGCCAACTCCGGATACATCAACAACTCCACTCCCCGATCAGCGGCTTCTGCCAGCAGATTCAAGAGGCGTTCGACAACGTCCTTGCGGGTGTCATCCCGGGCGATGGGACCGAGTTGGGCTGCTCCCAGCCTTAAGTTGCGGCTCATGCCGTCCGACTGTACCATACGCCTTTACAAATTGTCAAATGATAAACAGGCCTATTCCCCATGACCTCTGAGCAGTCCCCACACCAGGAAATGTGCCGGCTGGAGTTCCTGGTTGAGCCATTCGAGGAGGGAAACCCGGGACCCCATGTGCTCGGAACCCAGGAAATCCTGCAACGCCACGGTCTGAAGATGACAATGGGACCATTCGGAAACACCGTGGATGGCGACTACGAGACGTTAACTTCGGTGTTGCCAACAGTCCTCAGATCCGCCTTCGAAAAGGGAGCTTCCCGGATCTCCATCACCCTGACCAAAAGCCTCGCAGATCCCTCGGTCGGCCCGGTCTCCGAGGCGGTCGGCCACACCCCGAGACCCTCCCCGGGCCCAGATGCGGCCTCCGATGCGCCGGCGGTATGGAACCAGGCGATGATCGGATTGGCCCGTCCCGAGGACATCCATGGAGCGGTGGAGCGGATGGTGGCGGTCGTGGAGAGCCGGATGGGGGGGGAGTTGGGCGACTTGCCCAGGGAGAAGAAGCAGGCGGCGGTGCGCATTCTCGACGAACAGGGCGTCTTCCTGATCCGCAAGTCGGTGGAGACCGTGGCCGAGGCGATGGGGGTCAGCCGAATTACCATTTACAACTATCTGAACGCCATCCGCGGTGATTAGGTCCACATGGTGAAGAAACCCTTCTCAACGTGGCTTGTCCGCAGAACCCTTCCCGAGGCGCCAGGGGGTAGAACCGGATGACTTCCCGGGAACCCTCGGAGGCCGCGGTGCGACGTTCCCGGCTGGGTTCCCACTTACTGTCATACAGCGTGCCGGTACTGGCCGTGCTGGGTGCGTTTGCGATCGGCGCGGTGATGCTGGCGGCGTTGGGCGCCAATCCCTTCACCGGCTTCTGGGCTATGGCCAAGGGGGCGTTCGGAAGTTCGGGCGCCTTGGTGGAGACGGCCCTGAAGTCCACTCCCCTCCTCCTGGTGGGAGTGGGTATAACCATTGCCTTCCGGGCAAATGTGATCAACATCGGAGGAGAAGGACAGATGGTGGCTGGTGCCCTGGCCTCCACCATTACCGCCCTGGGAATGACGGATGTACCGGCCTGGATAGCCCTGCCCCTGGCGCTGGCGGCCGGAGTGGCGGGAGGGGCGATCTGGGGCGCCATTCCCGGGGCGCTGAAGGCCTACTTCGGGGTGAACGAGATCCTCAGCACCATCATGCTCAACG
>JAPPKR010000095.1 GCA_028819835.1 bacterium
CGGCCGCGGACCTCCACCTCCAGAGACGCCGCGTCAAAGGGCGTGGACAGGTACCCGATCCCGATGCCCACCCCCAACATGGGGCTGAAGTTGCCGCTGGTCACCGCGCCGGCGGCCTCGCCCGCTCTGAGGGCGTAACCCTCCCGGGGGATGCGGCGGTCGCTCAGGCGGAAGGCGACCAAACGCCTGCGAAGACCCTCCTTCCTGGAACGCTCCAAAGCCTCCCGGCCCACGAAGTCCCGGTTGAACCGCACCGTCCAATCCAGACCGGCCTCCAACGGCGTGATGTCGTCATTCAAGTCGTGACCCCACAGCATGAGGCCCGCTTCCAGCCGCAACAGGTCGCGGGAGGCCAGCCCGCAGGGCGTGGCGCCGCCCGCGGTCAGATCCCGGGCCAGCGCCTCGGCGGTCTCGGGATCGGCGATCAACTCCACCCCCCGCTCCCCGGTGTAGCCGGTTCCCGCCACCCACACCTCCTCGCCCCGGTATGCGGCCTTCATCACCCGGAAGGGACCGGGGACGCTTCCCAGCAGGGCCTCCACCCGTGCGGGAGCCTCGGGCCCCTGCACCGCGAGGCTGACGGTGACCGGACGCAGGTCCGAAAGGTCGGCCCGGGGCTCGGCCGCGCCGAAGGCCTCCATCACCCGCTCATGATTCACCCCGTTGGGCATGACCGTCACCTCGTCGGGGGTGCGTTTCCAGATGATCAGATCATCGATCACCCCGCCCCGGGAGTTGAGGATCATGGTGTACTGGGCCCGCCCGGGGCCTATCCGTCCATGGTCGTTGCACAACAGCCTGGAGAGAGCCGGGTCCCATCCCTCCCCGCTCCATGAGAAACGGCCCAGGTGCGACACGTCAAACCATCCCGTCCCTTCCCTCACGGCCCGGTGCTCGGTCAGGGCGGATCCGTAGGAGAGGGGCATCTCCCATCCCCCGAAGTCCACGAAGCGGGCGCCAAGCTCCTGGTGATAGTGATGAAGAGGGGACTGGGGCATGGTCCTTGGAGGGAAGAGACGAATCGGGTCCGTAGTCTAAGGGGTGTCCGGCGGTCCCGGTGGTCAACCGGCCGGCTCGGACGGTTAAATGACCTCCGACCGCGAAGAGGAAGGGCGGTACCCCTCCTCGACCTCCGAACTCGTGGCCAGTTGGTGAACCTCTCCGGCAACCTCCTCAACCAGCGGTCCCAGGGCCACCCCGAACACCCCCTGGCCCTTCTGAAGAAGGTCGATCACCTCTTCGGGACTCCTCAAGGCGTATATCGAGGCGCCGTCGGACGCCAGGGTCACCTCGCCGTCATCCCAACTCCAGGAACTCTTCTGATTGGACAGCGCCGCGAAGGCCGACCTGATCCGCCTGAGGTCCATTCCGGCGTCCAGGAGCCTCTTGATCACCTTCAGTTGCACCAGGTCGGCAAAGGAATACAGGCGTTGGCTACCCGACCCTCTGGCCTGCTGTAGGGAGGGCACCATGAATCCCGTGCGGGCCCAATAGTCCAACTGCCGGTAGGTGATGCCCACCATCCGACAGACCTGGGGAGCTCGATAGCCCTTTTCCGCTTGGTTCACCGCCTTACTCCTTTGTGATTACAGACCGGTGATTTACCGAAGCACGAACCATACAGGCTCCACCTCCCATTTCCAACCATCTCCCGAAACGGGATGGGCGCCCTCAGGGAGAAGCCGGGTCCTGGTCGGGATCGTCCGGACCCACCGCAGGCCCTCCGGACGAGAAGTCCTCCGGGCTGACGGCCTCCAGGAAACGCCGGAATTCCTCGATCTGTTCCTCGGGCTCCTCGGCCGCCTTGATCATCACCCCGGCCTCGTCCAGCACTTCGTGGTGGGCGAACAACGGCGCCTCGGTTCTCACCGCCAGCGCGATGGCGTCCGAAGGGCGACAGGAGACCGTCACCTCTCCCCCGCCGGTGGTCAGCACCAACTCGGCGTAGAACACATTGTCTCGGACCTCGGTCACCACCGCCCTGTCCACCTCCGCCCCCAGCGATTCCACCGCCATCCGCAACAGGTCATGGGTGAGCGGTCGGGGCGGCACCATCTCCTCCAACGCCGCCACGATCGCGGTGGCCTCGACCGCCCCGATCCAGATGGGAAGGTACCGCTCCCCATCGGCCTCCTTCAGCAAAACGACCGGAGTGGCGGAGGAGAATCCGACCTGGACACCGTCGATGGCCATGGGAATGTTTTCCGACATCGCCAGCCGATACTACCTCTCCGCAAACACCTGACGGTCGAGAATGTGGGGATCGGTTTCGAGAGCCGGCCGGTCCAAAACCGCCCAATCGAGGGGACCCCCCGATGGCAGCCATCTCTCTCGAGGCCGGAGCCGCGCTCTGCCCGGCCCGCATCACCGCGCAGCCGCCGGATCCCAAGGGGGCCGGGGCCGGCGGGAATACACCTCATCGGCCGTTGCCCCGGCTAAGTTCGGTATGCGTGACCACCCGTATCGAGGTGACCGCTGTCGACGACCCGAAAGCGGCTCAGATCGTCCACCTTGTTCGCCTGCTGGGGGTGGTGGGCCTGGTCGGCTGTCGGGTCAGCAGGGTCTATTACCTGCAGGGCGACCTGTCCACGGAGGAAGTCGACCGGCTGAGTCGAGAAGTCCTGGTCGACCCGGTCGTGGACGAGGTGACTCTGGGTACCCCTTTGCCCACCACCCATCCGGTTGTGGAAGTGGCACCACGTCCGGGCGTGACGGATGTGGAGGCCAGGGAACTGGAACGAGCCGCGGCGGCGCTGGGCCTGTCCCCGGTGCGGGCTTCCACCGCCCGCCGTTACGAGCTGATAGGCGATCTCGACGAGGCGGCCGTATCCGCCATAAGCCGCCAATTGCTGGCCAACGAGATCATCGAGTTGCATTCGCTTGGCACGATCCAGCCCTGTTTCGACTCGCCGGCTTCGGGGGAGGCTCAGGTCAAAACCGTGAGGCTGGCCGGTTTGGCAGACGCCGATCTCGTGCGTCTCAGCAGAGAACGTCTACTCTCCCTCGACCTCGGGGAGATGAGGGCCATCCAGGATCACTTCGCGCGAGAGGGGAGGGATCCGACCGACGCCGAACTCGAGACCCTGGCCCAGACCTGGTCGGAACACTGCATGCACAAGACCTTCCGGGCTCGTATCCGCCTGGAACACACGAGGTCGGACGGCTCGGTTGCGGTCTCTTCCCACGAGGGCCTGCTGGCCGCACTCAGAGAGGTCACGGAGGAAATAGACCCACCCTGGCTGCGCTCTGCGTTCGACGACAACGCCGGCATCGTAGCCTTCGACAATGAATTCGATCTCGCCTTCAAAGTCGAGACCCACAATCATCCATCGGCTCTCGAACCCTTCGGGGGCGCCAATACGGGCATCGGCGGAGTGGTTCGGGACGTAATGGGGGTGTCGGCGCGGCCTATCGCCTGTACGAACGTCCTGTGTTTCGGTCCGCCCGACCCTGCGGACCGCGACCTGCCCCCGGGTGTGCTCCATCCCCGTCGGGTGCGGGACGGCGTGGTGGCAGGTATCGGCGACTACGGCAACAAGCTGGGTCTTCCCACCGTCAACGGCGCAGTGGTCTATGACGAGGGATACGTCGCCAACCCGCTCGTCTACTGCGGGGCGTTGGGTTTGCTGCCCTCGGGTTCGCATCCCACCGAGCCGCGGGCCGGCGATCGGATCATCGCCATCGGAGGCCGAACCGGCCGGGACGGCATCCATGGCGCCACCTTCTCCTCGGCAGGGATGGACGAAGCCACCGCCGAGCAGGCGGGAACTGCCGTGCAGATCGGCGACCCGATCACCCAGAAAGGGTGCATCGAGGTGGTCGAGCAGGCTCGGGACCTGCGCCTCTATCACGCCATCACCGACTGCGGAGCCGGCGGGTTCTCCTCGGCGGTCGGTGAGATGGGAGAGCGCCTCGGCGCCGAAGTGGACCTGGCGGGCGCGCCCCTGAAGTACGCGGGCCTGGAACCATGGGAGATCTGGCTCTCCGAGGCCCAGGAGCGCATGGTTCTGGCGGTGCCGGGCAGCAGGGTTGGAGCCCTACGGGAGCTGTGCGAGCACCATGAAGTGGAGATGACCGACCTCGGGCGGTTCACCGGGACCGGGCGTCTGGTGGTGCGACATGGTGATACGCCCGTAGTGGATCTTCCCATGGAGTTTCTCCATCGCGGAGTCCCGCGGAGAGAGATGGTCGGGCGCTGGACGGACCCCGTACCCGAGTCCGGGAAGGTGCCCGAGGTCGATCCCACCCGAGTGGTCCTCGGACTCCTGTCCCATCCGACCGTAGCTTCGAAGGAGTCCATAGTGCGCACCTACGACCACGAGGTACGCGGCGGCACCATCGGCCGCCCGTTCGTCGGCGTCCGGGCCGATGGCCCGGGGGACGCAGCGGTGCTCAAGCCCCTGGGCACCTGGCACCATGACGCGGCCGTTGCTCTGTCGGTGGGCATCAATCCGCGTGTCGGCCGTCTCGATCCCTGGTCCATGGCGCTGCACGCCATCGACGAGGCGGTCCGGAATCTCGTGGCGGTGGGGGCCGATCCGGCCCGGGTCGCCCTGCTCGACAACTTCTGCTGGGGCGACCCCACCAAACCCGACCGGCTCGGATCGCTGGTCAGGGCGCTGGAGGGATGCTTGGAGGGAGCGCGCCGCTACCGCATGCCGTTCATCTCCGGGAAGGACAGCCTGTTCAACGAATTCGCGGGAGAGGCGATTCCCGGTACCTTGCTCATCTCGGCCCTCGGGCTGGTACCCGACCTGCACCGGACGGTCAGCAGTGCGTTCACCCGGGCCGGGTGCGATCTCTGGCTGGTCGGGGACCCATCGGACCGACTCGGCGGCTCTCTTGTCGACGACCTGCTGGGAATCGGCGACCGGCGCGTGCCGCCGACATTGGACACGCCGCTGGAGCGCTACATGGCGGTTCATCGCCTGATCGCCGACGGCACCGTGACAGCCGCCCACGACGTGAGCGACGGTGGCATCGCGGTGGCGATCGCAGAGATGGCCATCGGGGGAAGGCTCGGGGTCGAGGCAACCGTCCCGATGGTGGGTTCAAGAGGCATTCTCACCGCCCTCACCAACGAGGCGGCCGGCCGACTGCTGTTGGAGTCGGCGCCGGCGAGGCGCGACCACCTCGCGGCCCGGCTCGGCCCGCTGGGTCGTCGCATCGGAGTGGTGACCGAGGGTTCCTCGATCAAGATCGCCGTCGCCGGAGGGGCCGAGCCGATAGGGGTAAACGGAGATTCGGTCTCGATCGACCTCGATGCAGCCGTGCGGGCCTTCACCGTGCAGGGTGCAGAGTCGTGACCCCGCCACCGATCCTCATCCTTCACGCTCCCGGAACCAACCGCGACGCCGAGGCGGCGGTGGCCGTGGAGTTGGCCGGGGGTGACCCGCGCATCGTGTCCATGACCGACCTCCGTACAGGAGTCGCCTCGATGTCCGAGTTCGGCGGCCTGGTGCTGCCGGGGGGGTTCTCCTATGGCGACGCCCTCGGAGCCGGAGCGCGTCTCGCCCTTGAGCTGCGCACCTGGCTGTTCGAGGAACTTGCCGACGCCGTCCGCTCGGGGCGGCCCGTGCTCGGGATCTGCAACGGTTTCCAAGCGCTTCTCAAGTCCGGCCTGCTGGGGGAACCGAGCGGACCGGAGGGGCGCCGGGGGGTGACGCTCACCGACAATGCCAACGGACGCTTCGAGTGCCGGTGGGTGACGTTGCGGGTCGAGCCGGTGTTCCGGTCCGGCTGGCTCGGCTCCCTGGCGGGCATGAAGATCCGCTGCCCTGTGGCCCATGGCGAGGGCCGGGTGGCGGTGAGCGATTCCGAGGTCATCGGCACCCTCGAATCCGAGAGGAGGATCGCCTTCCGCTACCTGTCGGAGGACGGCCACGAAGGCGGGGACCGCTTGGCCGGGGGTCTTTATCCGGCCAATCCCAACGGCTCGGTGGGTGACATCGCCGGTCTCTGTGACGCCACCGGGGCGGTCGTCGGTCTCATGCCGCATCCCGAAGACCATGTGGTCGACTGGCAACGGCCAGGGGGGCCGCCCGGGGCGCGGGGGCTACCCCTCTTCAAGGCATTCGTCGATGCCGCCCGTTGAGCAGCCCGACGAGGTCGAGGTCGTGAGACCCGACTTCCAGCTCCCCCTGGCCCAGCCCTTCACAGGAATCGAAGCCGCCGACGTGGGCGGGATCGGTCCCGTCGTGCGGGGCAAGGTGCGTGACATCGTCGATCTGGGTGACCGCCTGGCGTTGATCGCCACCGACCGTCTGTCGGCCTTCGACCGGGTGCTGGGAACGGTGCCGTACCGGGGCCAGGTTCTCACCCAGTTGTCGGCCTGGTGGTTCGACCGGATCGCCGACCTGGTACCCACCCACCTGGTCGAGGTGGCGGACCCCAACGTGACGATCGCCCGCAAGTGCCGGCCTCTGCCGGTGGAGGTGGTGGTCCGGAGCCGGCTGACCGGAACGACCGGCACCTCGCTGTGGACCCTCTACGCATCCGGCGCCCGCCATGTCTACGGCATGCGGTTCCCCGATGGTATGAAGAAGAACGATCCGCTGCCGCGACCGATCATCACCCCCACCACCAAGGGATCCATGGGCGCCCACGACCGTCCGATCAGCGAGGGGGACATCGTCGACAGCGGCCTGGTGGAGGCCCGGCTCTGGGATGAGGTGCGGAGTATCGCCCTTTCGGTGTTCGAGCGGGGTGAACAGGCGGCGGCGGAAGCCGGCTTGGTGCTGGTCGACACCAAGTACGAGTTCGGTCTCGACCCGGAGGGAGGCGTGGTCATCATCGACGAGGTCCACACACCCGACTCGTCTCGGTTCTGGAGGGCGGCAACCGTGGAAGAGCGCCTCGCCGCCGGCGGGGAGCCGGAGAATCTGGACAAGGAAGTCGTGCGCATCGCCTTTGCCGCTCAGGGATTCGTGGGCGAGGGTGACCCGCCGCCGCTGGCAACCGGGTTGGCGGTCAGGACCGCCGGAGCTTACCTGGAGGTGTTCGAGGTCCTCACCGGCCGGCCGCTGGTTCCGGCGTCCTACCCGGCGACGCCTCGCGTCGTTACCGCGCTTCGCTCGTACCAGCGTGCATAATGGTGCACAAGACTCCGGCGGGTGGACCAGTTCCTCGCCGGCTTTGGAAGCGGGAAAGGACCGGTGCACTGGTCTGTGTACATAGAGTGATTGCTTCATCCGGCAGCTCGCCGACGGGGGGCGGAGGGGAAGGAGCTTGACCGGACGCCCGCTCGTTGGGATCATCATGGGCAGCCAGTCCGACTGGCCCACTATGCAACAGGCCGCCGAGGTGCTCGAAGACTTCGGCGTTCCATACGAGTCCAGGGTCGTCTCGGCGCACCGCACTCCCGACCTCATGGCGGACTACGCCCTATCTGCTTCCGACCGGGGGCTGGAGGTCATCATCGCCGGGGCCGGTGGCGCCGCCCACCTGCCGGGGATGGTCGCCGGACACACGATTGTTCCGGTGATAGGTGTTCCGATCAGGAGCCGAGCCCTGAGAGGTATGGATTCGCTGCTGTCGATCGTGCAGATGCCGGCCGGGGTACCGGTCGCCACCATGGCGATCGGCGAGGCGGGGGCCACCAATGCCGGCCTGTACGCGGTGGCGATGCTGGCCCGTCACGATCCACGGCTGGCCGGG
>JAPPKR010000262.1 GCA_028819835.1 bacterium
CCCTGGCGGAGCGGATCAGAGCCGGAGGGGCGGGCATCCCGGCCTTCTACACCCCGACCGCCGCCGGCACCGACCTGGAAGCCGGGAAGGAGCGACGGGAGTTCGACGGGCGCCCCTGCCTCCTGGAGCATGCCCTGGTGGCGGACTGGGCCCTGATCAAAGCCCGGGCCGCCGATTCCCACGGCAACCTGGTGTACAACAAGACCGCCCGCAATTTCTCCCCACTCATGGCCATGGCCGGCCGCACCACGGTGGCGCAGGTCTCCGAGGTCGTCGAGCCGGGAGGCCTGGACCCCGAAGCGGTGATCACGCCGGGCATCTTCGTCGATCACGTGGTGCATGTGCCGAACCCTGAGCACGAGTCGGAGTTGGTGGCCCGGGGAGCCCGCTACCCATGAGCCCCACCGCGATGGGCCTGACGACCCGCCAGGTCGCCCGGCGGGCCGCACAGGACATCCCCGACGGCTCCTATGTCAACCTGGGCATCGGACTGCCCGAGTTGATCGCCCTCTTCATCCCGGACGACCGGGAGATAGTGCTGCACATCGAGAACGGTCTGCTGGGAATGGGCCCTTCACCCGAGCCCGGCGAGGGCGATCCCGAACTGATCAACGCCGGCAAGAAGCAGGTCACCACCCGGCCGGGCGCCGCCTACTTCCACCAGGCCGACAGCTTCGCCATGATCCGCGGGGGTCACCTCGATCTCAGCGTGCTGGGCGCCCTGGAGGTGGCGGCCAACGGCGACCTGGCCAACTGGTCGACCGGTGGGGAGGGCGCCATCCCGGCGGTGGGCGGAGCGATGGACCTGGTGTCCGGCGTGAAGGCCGTATACGTCCTCACCAGACACTGCACCCGGGACGGGACGCCCAAGCTCGTCGAGCGCTGCTCCTATCCGCTCACCGGCGCCGGCGTGGTGGACCGCGTCTACACCGACCTGGCCGTGATCGAGATCACCGCCGACGGCTTCGAGGTCGTCGAACTGTCTCCCGGCGTGTCCTTCGACCATGTCGCGGCACGAACGGCTGCGCCGATTCGGGACGCACGACCCGCCTAGTCAGCCGTTCCGGCAACGCAATTCCTCCCGATGGCGGGGCGTTGCGCCATCTCCGCGGTCAACGGGTTGGGCGGGTCCTCATTGCAGAGAGTGCGGTCCATCCGCCTCCACCGCCGCTTCGAACCCGGCGGCCACGCCGCAGCAGTAAGCGGCGGCCGCCAGGAGGACGGCCTCGTCGTGGGGCAGGTAGTCAGCGCTGTGCAGGTGGGCTTCGCCGAGCTGGGAGGGCGCCCCGGCGAACACCATCAGGGTGGGAGCGATCTCTCCGAAGAAGGAGAAGTCGTCAGCGCCCATCGACCTGAATTGGGCGACGGTCGGAAGGGACGCCTGCGGGGCCCACCGCCTGAAGGCCTCCACCAGGGCCGGGGCGTTGACCAGCGGGGGCTCGCCCCGTTCCAGGCGCACCGAGGCGCGACACCCGTGGGCGGCGGCCGTGGCGGCGGCGATCTCCTCCACCAACTCCTGCAGCGCCTTTCGGCTTCGAGCAGTCATGGCTCGAAGGGTCCCGGTGCAGGTTGCGGAACCGGGTAGGACGTTGGGCGCGGTCCCGCTGTGGACCGATCCGACCGAGACCACCACCGGCTCCAACGGGTCGACTCTCCGGCCGGCGATCTGGTGAAGAGCCGTGATCGTGGCGCTCATGGCTCCGATGACATCGTCTGATTCGTGGGGGTAACCGCCGTGCCCACCCCTGCCCTCGATGGTGATCTCGAACGCGTCCGAGGAGGCGTTGATCGTGCCCTCCCCCACCGCCAGGTGGTTGGCCGGCACTCGCGGATGAGTGTGGACGGCAATGGCGGCAACGGGGTTGACAAACAACCTCTCCGCATCGTTCACCAGGCGTCGGGCTCCCGAGGGGTACGTCTCCTCGGACGGCTGAAAGACCGCGGTGACACCTACCGGCAGCCGGTCCTCGACCGCGCGGAGGGCGGTGACCGTCCCCACGAGAGCCGCCATGTTGATGTCGTGGCCGCAGGCATGCATCCAACCGTTGGTCGAGGCGTAGTCCCGACGCGGGGGTTCGGCAACCTCGAGACCGTCCAGTTCGGCTCTCAGGATCACGGCGCCTCTCTCCACCGGCCCGATGTGCACCACCGTTGCGGTGTCGATCTCATGGGAGGTGGGCCCCAGGTGTCGCCGGATCAGCTTGGCGGTCTCCCACTCCTGGTTGCCGGGCTCGGGGACCGCGTGGAGAGCGTGTCTCAGTTTGACAAGCCGCGCCGAATCCTCCCGGATTGCGCTGAGAAGGCTCTTCAGAAGCGCGTTCACCGGCCCAACCGGTAGAGCCTCTCGGCGTTGGAGCGTCCGATTGCGCTTGCGATCTCGACCGCGTCGGAAAGCGAGCAGAAGCCCCGTCGCCGCCAGTCCTCAAGCAACGAAGAGAGCGCGCTCCGGAATCGCATGGACCCGATGTAGTAGAGCTCGGGAAGGCCGAAGGCGTCGCTGGAGTACAGCACCTTCTCGAAGGGCGCCACCTCGAGAGTCTCGGCGAGTATGCGGTCGTACCCGAGGGCGGCATGGGTGTTGACCTCACCGGTGTCGATGTAGACATTCGGATAGACCGCGGCCAGGTAGGCGGCTTGGCGGTGGTAGGGCCAGCAGTGAAGGAAGCAGACGTTCACCGACGATGGGATCCGCCTGAGCCAGGGCGTGAAACGAGCCGGGTCCGCGCGCCACAGTTCGAGGTCCCGGTCGCCGAAGCCGCTGTGCAACTGGAGCGGGATTCCCAGGTCCTCCGCCACCTCCACGCCGACCCACAGGCAGTGGCGGAGGAGGACCACATCCTCCAGGCGGCTGCCGGGACTCCATCCGGCCAGCGCCGCCGAGACGGCCTCCACAGACGGGCGGTCGGGGTCGATGTCCAGACCGGCCCGGTAGGCGATGATCGACTTGAGTCCCACCGCACCCCCGGCCCGGTTCGCCAGCCTGCGGGCGAACTCATCGATGAAGCCCTCGCCGCCGACCGAGGCGAAGACCTCCTCGGCCACGGCTTCGATTCGGACGACCTCGTGGGTCTCGAAGTCGCCCGCCTTCTTCATGGCGGCGGGGGTGTGCACCTCACCGGAGAGGTGACCGGTGTCGATGAGTAGGTCGCTGAGTCCGGCGCCGGCCAACATGCGCCGGGCCACCGCCGGTTCCCCGAGGGAGGACCGGCGCCTCAAGTACTCGGTGATCGGAGTGTGCGGATCGACATCGAGAAGCGGCGCGCAGAGTGATCGCACGGCCAGCCCCAGGGGCGATGCGATCGGGTCGATGGCCGACAGCATCTCCCGGCCGCCCTCGGTCAGAAGGGAAGCGAAGTCTTCGGGGCTCAACGGTGCAGAACTGACGCCGTGACAGTGGTGGTCCACCAACTCAAGATCGGCGATCGCCGAGGCCGTCTCCGAGCGGCGGCTAGTACGCATCGACGTACTTGGCAATCAGCTCAGCCTCGTCGACCCCGGCGAACATCGCCACCTCGTTTCTCTTCATGGTCAGATAGCACTCCAGCAGATCCGAGTCGAGGGCCTCCGCGATCACCGAGTCCCGCTCCAGGCAGTCCAGCGCCTCACCCAGCGACTGGGGCAACCGGGTGATGCCCCTCTCCTTCAACTCTGCCTCCGAGAGCACGGACGGGTCGAACTCGACAGACTCCGGACACGGGAGTTCTCTCTCCAAACCATCCATGCCGGCGATCAAGAGGCCCGTGAGCGCAAGGTATGGGTTGGCGGCCGCGTCGGATGGCCGGTACTCGAGGTTCGCCCGTTCTTGATCGTGATCGCCGTCCACTCTCGATCTGGGGGCGACGCGAACCGCAGCCTCGCGATTCTGGTTTCCGAACACCACGTAGGCCGCACTCCAGGAGTGCGGCCGCAGCCGGAGGTAGGACGCCACCGTGGGGGCGGTGAGTGCGGTCAGCGCCGGGAGGTGGGCGACAATTCCGGCGGCGAACTGCTGGGCCGCCGGGGAAAGGCCGTGGTCGCCGCGGGGATCGTGTGTGACAGGCTGGCCCTGCCGGCCAAGGAGGCTGAAATGGATGTGCACGCCGTTGGTCCCCGCACCCGGGCCGATGACCGGGGCGAAGGTGATGCGGCGACCCTGTCGGCGGGCGATCTCTCGGACCACCGTGCGGGTTATCACCGCCCTGTCCGCGGCCCCGACGCCCACTGCGGGGCGGGTCGTGACTTCGAACTGGTGCTGACCGAACTCCGGGAGGATGTTCTCGGGCTCGACGCCCGCCTCATCCAGCGCGCTGAAGATCTCCTCCAGCAACGGTTCGACAACCCGGGCGGCCTCAAGCGAGAATGGTGCGGGGGGCGCCGCATCGGTCACGTGTGAGAATTCCTGCTCGAAGGCGGCCAGCAACGACAGGCCGAAGTCCTCCTCGAGCCGCGCGGCCTGAGACAAGAGCGCCCCGCGGGGACAGGATCGCCAAGGTGTGCCTTCCAGGTCGGTAGCCGTGCAGAGGACGAAGTTCATCTCCGCGGCGGTCGGCGTCCCCGGGATGTGGACCAGCGTGGCGGGATCGGGCACCAATCGCAGGTCTCCGACCGGTCCCCAGGGATTGTCGACCAATGCCCCGAACGGGTCGAGGGCCAGGTCCGCCGGGACCCAGCCAACCGACTGGGATCCCTCCGGGTCATAGTCGGGGATCGCCCGGCCGCGGCTGATCGCCGCCAGGTCGGTGTGCGCCAGCCACGTCAAAGCCATGCCCGAACCACCTCCTCGATCTTTCTGGGAATGTTGGCGGGGTTGTACCGGGTCACCTGCTGTGTGTGCAGGGTTCACCTTCAAAGCCTAGGTTTCGAGAAGGGATTCCCGGCGTCCACCTCGGGATGTCTGCTCCTGGACCCAGGCGACTATGTCATCAACCATCCCCATCCCCTGGGGCTCGATGATCGATCCGTGCCTGATACCGGGATATACCTTGCGGTCAACCGAAGGGAGGTCCCCCATCGACTCGGTGGCGGACAGGGGGACGAGGTGGTCAGCGGCGCCGTGAAGCACCAGCGTGCGGGCGTTGTATTGATCGACCGAGCGTCCGGCCCGCTCCATGTGCTCCAGTATGAGCGCCCCCAGGCGCGCGGTGGTGCGGGTCGTCCTCATGGGGTCGGCTCGGTGGAGAGCGACCGTCGCCGGGTCGGTGAACACCCTGTTGAGATCGATCCAGTTGGCGAAAGTCATACGAGGCGCAATCCTGGCCAACAACGGCGCCACCCGGCGCTGCCAGGCCGGGGCGAGATCCCCGACCGCCGGTGCGTGGAGGACCACCAAGTCCGGTTGGGGATGGTCCGACAAGGTGTATTCGACCGCTATAAGGCCCCCGAGGGAGTGACCAAGTAGCACGACCGGCAGGTCGGTGGACAGCAGTGGGACCAGACTGTCGCGAACCTGGTGGAGGAAGTCAGACCAATCTTCGATGTCGGCGCGGCGCCCGCCGGAGGCGCCACACCCCCGCAGGTCGAACCCGTGGGTGTCTATTCCCGCCGACGACAACCGGGCGCCGACCAGTTCCCAGAGGCCCGAGTGTTCGGCTGCGCCGTGAATCAGGAGGGCCGCCGCCCATGGATCCCGACATCGCCATCGTCTGCGCAGTTCCCTGAAACCATCGGCGGCTGCAACGATCTCACTGGTGCTGGTGGCGTTCAAGATCTACTCAGAGTATTGACTCCCTTTCGGAAGTCGGGTTCAGGGCGGCCTGGCGCGAGATTTCGGCATTCAACAGGCGGACCGGATCCTCCGGATCATCGATGGTCACCGCGAACACCCTGCCATCCCGAAGGTCCAGGCGAATCCCGGGACCCGCACGCAGCACCACCGCAGCCCGCCTCATGATGGCCAGGCTGCCCCGGTAGCCCCATCCGCCCCATGCGGTTGGCCGGATGTCCACGGCCCGAGCCACGGCGATGCGCCGGATGGGTATCGACCTGCGAGGCCAGCCCAGGAACCCGTACCGCACCCCAAGCCCCGACTGGTCGGCCGTGACCCGTATCCGCCCGAAAAAGGTCATGAGAATCGAGATGCCCAGCATGACCAGACCGATCCATGGCTCCGTGATCAGCAACAGAACCACACCGACCAGCAAGACGGCCAGGCCCAGCACCAACGGCCACCTGGCGGACAAAGTGGCGCTCCAGAACACCCGCTCTGTGGGGGAGAGATCCATCGCCGGAGGCGCGGCGTCCGTCCCGGCCTGCCGCCTGCATGGAAGCGAGGAAGCTATCCACGCGGCCAGACCGGCCAAAGCCACGCTGCCGATGATCCAGGCGATCACGGCCCACGGAGAGAGTGTGGCGTCCTGCCATCGATCCAGCCCACGTTGGCTGATGACGGTGATGGCGAGGATCCCCGCCGAGACGGCTCCCAAGAAGGCGCCCACTGCCGAAACGCTCGGCGCAACCATGGGCTGGAACCTCCGCCGGGCCAGGGCGACGGTCACACAGGCTCCCAGGCCAATCGCCATCATTGCCCCGCATACGACCAGGAACACCTCGGGTGTCATCGAACCGTCCGCTCTTCCGGAGACGCCGAAGTGACTGGCTATCCGGTCGGGCAGGTCGGATCGATAGGCCCGATAGGGAACCAGGCCGATGGCCGCCACCGCCACCGGAATGACGACGCCAAGCACTGTGCGGCTTGTCTTCTCTTTCACAATTGCACCTCCACGAGTTGCAGGATTTCACGATCTTCGAGCCCGGCTCGGCGGGCTTGGCTCACCAGACTGCGGGCGAGTTCAACGTGGCGGGTCACCGGCTGGGCGTTGGCAACCACGGAGGTACCTCGGCCTCTGCGGACCTCCAGCAGTCCCTCGTCCCGGAGGGTCTGGAACGCCCGCAGGACCGTGTGCATGTTCACTCCCAGCCCCCTGGCCACTTCCCGCGCCGGAGGCAACTTCTCGCCTTCCACCAATGCCCGGGTTGCTATGGCCCGCCTCACCTGGCCGGCCAGTTGCTCATGAAGGGGCTGCGAAGACTGTGTATCGATCTTCCAGAGCATAGTTCTATTATAACTAGAACTAATCCAGTTATACAAACCGGAGGCGGCGCCCGGGCGTCAGGACCCTCCTCAGGTTGGGCCTCAGTCGGTAACCGTCGGCAAATTGGTTCCCGATCCCGGTACGCTCTTGGGATATTCGATGCCTCTACAGGACCGTCATTAGCCACCCCGTGGACAGGCATGGCAGGTATCTCCAATGGACGGTTCCCTTGGTAAGAACGCCGACTCTTGAAGCCGCTGACGTTGCATAGAGGGCGTGATTCAGCCGTCGGCCTTTTCGGCCATAACGGGAGTGGACGGTGCTCGGCCACCTGACCGATTTCGCATCCAGTCCCCGCGGTAAGTGGGTAACCCTCGTCGCCTGGATCTTCGCCGCCGGGCTATTGATCTCACAACTCCCCATGTTGAACGAGGCCACCGAGAACGAGCAGGCCC
>JAPPKR010000150.1 GCA_028819835.1 bacterium
CTATGCCTGCAACATAGTCCTCTATGTCCATTTGCATGGAGAAGTGAATCCTGCCTCCGCTGGGACGGACCCGCATGTTGCCGTGGATAAACTGTGTCATCTCTCCCCCGAAGTTGAGTCCCCTCAGTCCCACCCGGTTGGCGTGTGAGAGGTCCTGAATGCTCAACCGGCATCCCGCCGCCGCGCCCACCGGGGTGGCGGTGCAGGACCCGTCCCCGGCGGCGGTCACCACCAGGTCCTCCCCCGCATCCAGGTAATAGGCGCCGGCGCAGTCGGGCAGGCCGCTTCCCTCCAAAAGCGCCTCCCAGGTGTCGCTCCCTACCGCCCCGTCAGCTCCCAGGCCCTGGGACGTTTGAAAGGAGACCACAGCATCCCGGACCGTCTGGTTGAAGGAACCGACCGCTTCCTGCAGATACCCCAGTTCCACCAGCCTGGTAACCAGCAGATCGGTGAAGGTGTTGTCGCGGCCGGGAACCGTCCCTTCGGCGAGTAACGGATAGGAGGCGTACTCCCCATCGAAGCAGACCCTCACCCGGCCGGTTACCACCGCGAAGGTCAACTCGGACCGGTTCTGCCTTATCCCCACCCAGATGGGCAGTGGTTCGGTGATCACCCAGGAACCGGGGATGGCGTCGACAAGGTTCTCGACGGATGCGCCCTGATAGAAGTGCTGAAGAATCTGGGTGGTCGTGTAGCCCTCCTCAGCCATGCCCTTGGCGCCGTATTGGGTGAGACCCACTCCATGCCCATGGCCGGATCCCTCGATGACCAACTGCACCCTGTCCGGGCTGGTGGTCGTGGCGGTGCCCGAACCGGGGAACATCACCCGCCAGGAAGCCGGGCCTACTATCCCGTCGGCCTCCAGGCCTCGTTCGCTCTGCCAGGCGATGGTGGCTGCCTCGGTTTGTCGTCCGAACACCCCGTCGGCGGGAATCCCGAGAGCCTCCTGCCAGGCCCGGACCGACTCGCCCCGGCTGCCCAGCCGCAAGGGCTCACCCGGATAGTCGGCCGCCACAGCCGGGACCACCGTACCCAGCAGGAGAATCACGGCGGCCAGAAACGCCGCCACCCGCTTGGACGGGTATCGTCCCATCGAATTCCTGATGCCTTCCAAGGTCAAGCCCTCAGTCTTGAACAGATATCCAATGCCCCACCCGCGCCGCTTCGCCCAGTTTAGGGCTCGAACCGAGGCTAAATGTACGACTTGGCGGCCGGCCGGGAGCCGATCACCACGGGAGTCCTTCCCGGTGACGGAGGGGTGGCAGCCTGCTTGGAGCTCTTGGCGTGATAACTGGAGCGCACCAGCGGCCCTGATTCCACATGCGGGATGCCCAGAGCCTCGCCGTAGGAGCGGTATTCCTCGAACTCGTCGGGCTGAACGTAGCGATGCACCGGTCGGTGGCGGGGGCTGGGGCGCAGGTATTGGCCGATCGTAACTATGTCCACTCCCACCGCCCGCAGGTCGGCCAGCGCCCCCAGCACCTCTTCGCGGGTCTCGCCCATCCCCACGATCAGCCCCGATTTGACGAGTCCTTCGACATAGAGGCGCTTGGCCCGGGCCAGGAGCGCCAGGGAGCGCCCGTAGTTGGCGGAGGTGCGGATCTCCCGCTGCAGCCGGACGACGGTTTCGGTGTTGTGATTGAGCACATCGGGACGCTCCGCCATCACCGTCTCCAGTGCTTCCGGATCCCCCTTGAAGTCGGGGATCAGCACCTCGATGTCGGTGAGGGGGGACCGGGCGCGAGTCTCCCTGATAGTGGCGGCGAAGACCGCCGAGCCCCCATCCGCCAGGTCGTCGCGGTTCACGGAGGTGATCACCGCGTGGTTCAGGCCCATCCGGTGGATCGCCTCGGCGGCTCGGTAGGGCTCTTCAAGGTCGAGTCCCAGGGGCCGGGCGGTCGTCACGTTACAGAACCCGCAGGCGCGGGTGCAACGGTCGCCGAGAATCATCAGGGTGGCGGTCCCCATCCCCCAGCACTCGTAGATATTGGGGCATCCCGCCTCTTCACAAACCGTGTTGAGGTCGAGGGATCGCATCAGTTTCTTCAGTTCCAGGTACTCGCCGTCCATCCGGGCCGTCACCCGCATCCATGGGGGGCGCTCCGGCTCACCCGGCAGCCTCCGCGATCTCCCCGAGAGGCTGACCGGCACACGGTCGGGAGAAAAGGTTCCCTCCCTGAGCAGCCTGTCTACCTCGAAGTCGGCGTCCCGCCCCTGACCCCGGACAAAGGCCGCCTTCTGTGTCTCCACCGAGGTCTTCCCGAACGTCTCGGCGAAGCGGGGTACAAAGGCTTCCACGGCTTCCTCGAGCGACACGCGCCGACCCACCAGTTCGCTCACCGAGGTAACCGGGCGATCGGTGATTCCACAGGGGTTCATGTACCCGAAGTACTCCATGCTGGGATGCAGGTTGAGAGCGAAGCCGTGCATTGACACCCGCCGGGAGACCCGTATTCCGATGGCTGCCACCTTGCCGAGCCGGGTCCACACCCCGGTTAGCCCGGGTTCGGACCAGGCTTCGACTCCCAGGTCCGAGAGGGCGGCCGCCAACGCGCCTTCCAGGGAGCGCACGTAGTCGGTAATCCGAGCGGGTCTGACGGCCATCAAGGGATAGCCGACCAGTTGGCCGGGGCCGTGATAGGTTATGTCCCCTCCCCGGTCGACTCGGAAGAACTCCGCTCCAACCTCCGAGAGCCGGTCGGGACCGATCAACAGATGAGAACCGTCCCCTCTTCGTCCCACCGTGTAAACGTGGGGGTGCTCCAACAGCAACAGATAGTCATCTGCGATGACCCCGCCGCTCCTGCGTTCCCAGATGGCTCGTTGTAAGTCCCAGGCCTCTGCATAAGGGAGCCGCCCCAACCATCGCACGCGGAGGGAGGGACTCCGGCCGGGAGGAGTCACTTCAGTTCCTGCTCCCAGTCCCATGTCTCCAGGTTGTTCTTGATGCGTTGCAGGAAGAGCACTGCGGTCGATCCGTCGAAGGCGCGATGATCCCAGGAGAATCCCAGGTAACCGATATGACGGATGGCCAGGGCGTCCCGGCCGTCGGCCGTGGTCACCACCACCGGGCGCTTGGCCACCGTGTCGGTGGAGAGAATGGCGACGTTGGGAACGTTGATGATCGGCGCCGACAAGAACGAATCGAACGGTCCGGGATTGGTGATGGTGAAGGTTGAACCGGTCATCTGGTCGGGGCCAAGCTGGCGGCTGCGAGCCGCAGTGGACAGATGCCGGATACGGCGCGCCAACCCGACCAGGCGGAGGTTGTCGGCATCCCGGATGGTCACCACCACCAGGCCCTGCTGGTCGAGATCCACGGCGATTCCCAGGTCGATCCTGCTGTGGTAGACGGCTTTGCGATCCTCCAGGTAGAAGGAACTGTTCACCACCGGGTAGACCCGGAGAGCGTCGATCACGGCTCGGCACACGAAGGGCAGGTAGGTGAGAGAGAAGCCCTCTTCCCTCCTGAAGCGGCCTTTGTGGGCGGTGCGCACTTCGGCTATCCGCTCGAAGTCCACCTCGACCGATGTCCACACATGGGCGGCGGTTTGCCGCGAGCGGATCATATTCTCCCCGATCCGGACGCGGAGGCGGCTCAAGTCAACCCGCTCCTCTCCACCCGGGGGAGCGGTCGGCGCCGGAGCGCCCGCGGGAGGCTCGGGGGTGGGGGCCGCCGGGGCGGGCGTGACGCCGCCCTCCAGGTAGGCCTCCACATCCCGACGGGTCACCCTCCCTCCTTCTCCGGTGCCCGCTATCAGGCCTATGTCGATACCGTGCTGGCGGACCAGTCGGCGAACCACCGGGGAGAGACGCCGTGAAGGCCCGGGTCGGCCGCCGGCCGGCGGCGTCGGCGGGAGACGAGGTGGCTTCCCCTGGGAAGCGGGAGGCTCGTCCTCGGCGTCGGGGGGCGGCGATTCGGGAAGGGGCTCCGCCGCCTGGGTGTCGGGCGATTCCTCCTGCACGGAGCCTTCAGGGTCTCCCACCACGCAGAGGTCCCTCCCGACTTCCACCGTCTCCCCCTCGGACACCAGTATCTCCAGCATCACTCCCGACACCGGCGACGGTATTTCGGTGTCCACCTTATCGGTGGAGATCTCCAGCACCACCTCGCCCTGGGAGATGGCGTCGCCCACCTGCTTTGCCCACCGCAGGATGGTCCCCTCGGTGACTGTCTCGCCCAGTTGAGGCATGGAGATGGTGGTTGTCATCGGGAACTCCTAATCCAGGTCTCTGCTACTCAGTGCAGACTACGGCCGGTCGCCGACAGGAGGGTCTCCCCGACCGCCTCCGACAAGGTGGGATGAGCATGGATGAAGGCTGCCGCTTCCTCGGGCAGGGCCTCCCACCCCACTGCGAACATGAGTTCGTGGATCATCTCACCTGCTTGCGGCCCCACAACGGCCGCACCCACCAGAGGGCCGTCCTTCTCTGCAACCACCTTCACCATCCCCTGGCTCTGCCCGATGATCAGCGCCCTTCCCACGCCGCCGAAGGGATGCTTGGTGACCTGCACCTCCATTCCCATGGCCTGAGCATCGGCCGCGCTGATTCCCACCTCCGCCACCTCCGGGTGGGTGTAGGTGACCCTGGGAATGGCCCGATAGTCCACTGGAGCAGGTTCGCCGGTGGCGATGTAGGTGGCCGCCGCGATCCCCTCGGCGAAAGCTGCGTGAGCCAGTTGGGGAGTGCCGGCCACAATGTCTCCAACGGCGTACACCCCGGGCTCGGCGGTCTCCATCGTCACCGGATCCACCTTTATGTAGCCTCCCTCCACTTCCGCCCGCACCGTCTCCAGGCCTATTCCGTCAGTGTTGGGTCCCCTGCCCACCGCCACCAGGGCGACATCCACCTCCAGGACCTTGTCCCGGAATGAGACCCTCACGCCGTCGTCGGTGACCTCGGCGGGACCCACCCCCGTTTTCAGGTAGAACTTGACCCCTCTGCGGCCGAGTTGTCGCTGCAACTGACGGGACGCATCAGCGTCTCCGCCGGGGATCAACTGCTTCTCCAGTTCGAAAACCGAGACCTCAGCGCCCAGATCCACCAGGAGGGAGGCGAACTCGCAGCCGATAACGCCACCGCCGATTATCGCCACCCGGTCGGGGCGTGACGACCAGTCGACCGCGTGATCCGAGGTGACGATCCGCTCCCCGTCGATCTCCCAGCCGGGAATGGTCCTGGCGTGGGATCCGGTAGCCACCACCACCGCTCTTCCTTCCAGCGTCTCTCCTTCGTCCAGCACGATCCTTCCCGGCCCGGAAACCCGGCCCCGTCCGGACACGACCTCCACCCCTCGTTTCCGGAGCAGACCGGACAGGCCGGTCACCAACTGATTGACCACCCGGTCCTTCCGGGCCAGGGCCGCCGACCAGTCGAGTTCCGGCTCGGACGTCAACACTCCGAACGCGTCGGCGTGCCTCACGGTTGAAAACACCTCGGCCACCTGCAACCATTGCTTGGCCGGTATACAACCCCGCAACAAACAGGTCCCGCCGGGCTTTTCCTCCTCCACGAGGGCTACCGAGAGCCCGAAGTTCCGGGCGTACAGGGCCGTGGCGTATCCTCCCGGCCCTCCTCCCAGAATCACGATGTCGAACGGGGACTCACTCATAGACAAAACGGGTGTTGGTCATAGAGGGGATGTTAACTCTCCGGCGCATATCATCAGGCGGATGCCCACCCGGTACCTGATCATCGCTTCCGCCGCCGTGGGCCTGCTGATTCTCGTGGCAGGGGTGATCTGGTTCCTGCGCCTGTACCTCTAAGCCGGCGCCATCACCTCCACCGCCGGTTCAAGACCCTCCTTCCCCACCGGCACCGGTCGAACGACCAATTCGTCCAGTCCCGACGAACGGTAGGAATCCAACTGGGCCCGGCATTCATCCGCGTTTCCGGCGATCCCCAAGTGCGCCGCCGTTCCACGAAGATCATCGGGATCGAGCCCCTGCTTCTCCACATGCCGACGGTAGAAGCCGAGCCGCAGGTAGTGACCCAGTTCCTCGGCCAGCGCCCGGCGAGCCTCATCCGGGTCCGAGGAGACCGCCACCCGCACGTAGGCTGCGACGTGGAAGAAGGAGGCCCCCCTGCCAAGACCGCGAAGCCACTCCGTGGTTGTTCGGAGGTGCGCCGCGCTGCACCAGTTGAGCAGCACTCCGTCCGCCTGCCGCACGGCCAACTCCAGCATGCGAGGCCCCATGGCCCCCACCACCGTCCATACGGGACCGGAGGGAAGCAGTCCCAGTCGGGCCCCCTCCACCGAGAAGAACCTGCCGTGGTGGGTCACCTTCCTCCCGTGTCGAAGCTCGCCGACGATCTGCAAGTAGTCGGAGACCGCATCGAGGGGGGAGGAGAGATCGAAGTCGAAGAACCGCTGCGCCGCCACCGGATGTCCGGAACCGATTCCCAACACCATACGCCCGGGGCCTGCAATGGCCGAGATAGTGGCGGCGCCCATCGCCGCAGCCACAGGCGAGCGAACGTAGACCGGCAGCACTCCGGTGGCCAGGCGGATCCTGGAAGTGGCGGATGCCCACGCCGCCAGGGTGGAGAAGGCTTCCCGCGCGGTGGACTCGTTGGTCCACGCCGCACGGTAGCCGAGTTGCTCGGCGCGGACCGCTATCTCGGTGAGCCGTCGGGCGGAGAGGCCCGGTTCCACCAACGACACCCCTAATTCCATCAGGCCCCCGAGCCGGGAAGGGAGACCTCTGCGCGGCAGTTGGGGCAGATGGCTGTCTGGATCTGTCCCACGATGAAACTAAAAGAGCACTCCGGGCAGGAGACCCGCGGAGATGGCGGATCAGGCGGAGGAGGCGGCGGCGGGACGGCAGGACCGGAGGGGGGCGGCGCCGGGTATCCGCCCGGTCCGGGACCCGGGGCGTGATGGGCCGGATCGGGGCCGGACGGGGGGACGCCTCCCGGACCCGGAGCGGGTCCTTTGACCTGGTTGACAGCTCCACACCTCGGACAGGAGAAACGGCCGGGGCGGGAAATGTTGACGCTGGAGCGACAGGCGCCGCATCTGACTCTCATGGGTTTGCTACTCCTCCCCGGACAACTCGGCCACCGATTGGACCCGCTCTCCCACCGCGCCGATGGACTGCAGGTAGTGGGCCTCAAGCGCCAGCACCGCCCGGATGTCATCAGAGGTTATCCCTGCAGGGTGGCGCTGGGAAATTTGTTGGCATATGTAACTCACCGCGGGATCCGAGCCGCCCGCAACCGTCTCAACCGGTTGACGGCGGTCTTTTTGAGCCAAGCCCTGCAGATAGAAGAGTTCCCATTCGATGACACGCTGGATCCCTGTGTCCCCCAGGCGTTCATACACCTCGGACGCCAGGTTCTCCCGGATGTGGCCTACAGCATCGGACACCACGTAGGTAACCCCCTCGCCTGCTCCCCTCCGTCTCGCCTCCTGCC
>JAPPKR010000212.1 GCA_028819835.1 bacterium
CGTATTTGACCGTGAGCCCCTGCACCTCCAGCAGAGCGTCACTCATGCCCGGCCCCCGCCGTGGGAAGGGTCCCGGCCTTGCAGGCCGTTCAGAGGATTCCAGCAGGCATATGCCCGACCCACCCCGGATGGCTGGAGCACCGGGGACGCCGACGCACACCGGGTTGTGGCGTGAGGACATCGAGGGGTGAAGGTGCACCCGCCGCCGACATGGCGAAGATCGGGAGGATGCCCCTCGATCGCCATGAGGCGGTCCGCCTTCACGTCGAGGCGAGGCGTGGATCCCAAGAGAGCGGCGGTGTACGGGTGATGAGGGCGGTGAAAAAGCTGATCGGCCGTCCCCGACTCGACGATCTCCCCCGCGTACAGCACTTTCAGAAGGTCACAGGCCCCGGCCACCACTCCCAGGTCGTGAGTGATCAGAAGAAGGGCCAGGCCCAGGTCCTTCTGGAGAGAGGAGATCAGTTCCAGGATCTGCGCCTGGGTGGTCACGTCGAGGGCCGTGGTCGGCTCGTCGGCGATCAGCATCATCGGATCACAGGACAGGGCTGTGGCGATTACCACCCGCTGCTGCATGCCACCGGAGAACTCGAACGGGTACTGTCCGAGACGGCGCCCCGGGTCGGGGATCCCAACCTTCTCCAAGAGATCCCCCGCCCTGGTGAGGGCTTGCCTCCTCCCGATGTCCAGGTGTCTGGTCATGACCTCGGTCATCTGGGTGCCGATCGTGAGGATCGGGCTCATCGACGCCATCGGATCCTGGGACACCATGCTGATCTCCCGGCCCCGGATCCGGCGGGCCACCCTCTTGTCCAAGAGCGACCGGCCCCTCCACAGAATCTCGCCGCCCGCAATCCGGCCCGGTAGCTCGATCAGCCCGAGAGCTGCACGCGCCAGCGTGCTCTTACCCGACCCGGATTCACCCACGACACCAAGTGATTCACCCGCGTCGACCGTGAAGGAGACTCCTCGGACTGCCTGGACAGTGCCTTCCCTGGTCGGGAAGACCACCTCGAGGTTGCGAATCTCCAGAAGGTGGTCGGAGCGGATCATCCCGACCAAGCCGACGGGGCATCGGCCGCCGCCGCGAAACGCTTGGCGCTCTCCTGGGGGTCGGCGGCCACTCTCAGCCAACCCGCCAGGAGGTTGATTCCCAGCACGGCCACTGCGATGGCAAGCCCGGGAAAGATGATCAACCAAGGGGCGGAGAAGACGTACTGGCGACCGATCGCCACGTCGAGTCCCCACGACATCTGGGGTGGCTGGATTCCCAGTCCGAGGAATGAGAGGGCGGCCTCGGACAGAATCACGTGAGCCGACTCGAGCACCGCCAGGGTAAGCAGCGGCGCGGTCAGGTTGGGCGCGATATGGCGCAGCATTATCCGAACCGGTGAGGCGCCGACCAACTCCGCCGCCTCCACGTATTCGGCCTCCCTCGCCGACAGGACCAGTCCCCGGGTCATCCGGGCGAACACCATCCAGATCCTGAGTGACAGCACGATCGCCAGAGTCCAGAAACTCGGCCCCACCACGGCGAGGATCGTCAACGCCAGTAAAAGCCCGGGGAAGGAGAACAGCGTGTCGACGATGCGCATGATGAAGGCGTCAGTCTTCCCGCCCCGGTACCCCGCCAGCAGACCCACCGCAGTCCCGAAGACACCGGCCAGGGTCACCGACACCAACGGGATGGTCAGGGAGATCCTTGCTCCATGAACGATTCGGGACAAGACGTCCCGGCCCAGTTGGTCGGTGCCGAGGAGGTGTTCTGCCGAGCCGCCCTCGGCATAGAAGGGCGGGAGCAACCTGGCCGCCAGGTCCTGCTTGTTGGGATCGAGCGGAGCGATGATGGGTGCGAACAGTGCGGCGGCGACCAGCAGCGCCAGGACCAGGACACCGAACAGCGCCGTGGGGTCCCGGACGATCCGCATCAGCCAACCGCCCGAGCGCCGGCGCTCGCTCCGGGAACCGGCTGAGGCGGGTTTCATGACACCCGGTCGAACTTGACCCGGGGATCAAGCATCGTGTAGGCGATGTCCACGATGATGTTGATCGTGACGACCATGATCGCCACCACGAACACGACCGCCTGGACCAGGATGATGTCGTGCCGCTCGATTGCCTGCATGGCGGTGAACCCGATCCCCGGCCAGGCGTAGACCGTCTCCACCACCACCGCCCCCCCGGCCAGGACGCCGATCAACTCCCAGCCGGCGATGGTGATGGTGGCGATGCCTGCGCCTTTCATGGCATGGACCATGACGATACGAGCCCGCGAGACTCCCCGAGCAGTGGCGTCTTTGACGTGCTGGGTGTTCAACTCGTCGATCATCGAAGACCTGGTGACCAGGGCGATGCGGCCCACCACCGGCAGGCCGAGCACGACCGCCGGAAGCACCAGGTACTCGATCCCACCCGAACCGGAGGTGGGGAACCACCCTAGACCCACGCTGAAGAAGACGATGAACACCAGCCCGATCCAGAACTGCGGGAGGGAGACCCCGAGCAAACCGAAGGTGACTGCCGCTCGATCCACCCAGCCCCCCGGCCGCATCCCGGAGACGACCCCGATCACGACCCCGAGCAACACGCCGAAGGCGAATCCGGCCGCCACCAGAAGGAGGGTGGGAGGCAGTCGCTCCAGCACGACGTCCATTGCGGGACGGCGTTGCCAGAGGGAGTCGCCCAGGTCGAACCGGACAGCGTCCGCCACATAGTCGGCCAACTGGGTCAGGATGGGCCTGTCCAGGCCGAGTTGCGCTTCTAGAAGGGCCCGGTTCTCCTCAGTGGCCTCCAGTGGCAACATGACCGCCACCGGGTCACCGATGAGGCGGGTCACGACGAAGACCACCACCATGACCGAGATCACCACCAGTACCGCTTGAGACAACCGTTTCAGCAAGTACCGGCCCATGGGCTCTCCCGTCTCGTTTGGTTCAACACCGGGCGCGTCACCCGATCCGATGATACGCCCGGTGTTGAATACCTAGGGGTGTGCTAGGAGACTGTTATGTCGGTCACATGGATCAAACCGTCGGCGCGGGCGGACCAGTCGATCCGGTCGGTCCCGCCGTAGACGTTGGGGATGCTGATGAGCCACACATACCAGGCACCGTCGTGGCCGGCCTGCCCGACATCCTGGTACAGCTTCAGCCGGGCGTCCTGGTCGATCTCGGTTCTAGCCGCGTCGATCCAGTCGTCCGCCTCTGACGGATCCATGGAGCCGCAGCAACCCTGAGAGTGGTAATAGGCGGACAGCGTCCGGTCACCGTCGAACAGGATGTTGTCATGCGGCACGAAGATGGCGTCAGGACGGTTCTCCCGGTCGATCAGGCGATCGATGTACTCGGAGAACTCGGGTATGAATATCTCGGCGGTCACGCCGACCTCGGCCCAGTACCCGGCCACCACCTCGGTGGTCTCCTTGTCAAGGAGCGAGTTGCCCACCAGGGAGACAAGTTGGATCTCCAGGTCCTCGGCGCCGGCTTCCGCCAGCAACTCACGGGCGCGGTCGGGGTCGTAGGGGAAAGGATCGAGATCGGGGTTGAATCCGAACCAGTTGGGGTTCAGCATCTGGCCCTGCAGGATCTCTCCAATGCCCGAGAACAGGCTCTCGGCAATGGCTTCCTTGTCCACCGCATAGTTGAGGGCCTGACGGATTCGCACATCCTCGACGGGGCTACCGGCCCGGGCGTTGAGGGACACGATGAACTGCTTCAGCCCGGTGGGGGTGCTCCACGCTTGATCGACCAGCGCATTGTCCTCGGGAAGGAGGTCGACCATCAGGTCGATCTCGTCGTTGAGGACGCCGGCCAGACGGGTCCCGTACTCCTCGATGAAGAGGAACCGCACGTTGGACACCGACGGGGCGGGACCCGGGTAGTCGGGATTCGCCTCCAGTTCCACCGCGATGCCGCGCTCCCAGGAAACGAACTTGTATGGGCCTGACCCGACCGGATTGTCACCGAAGTCCTCGCTCTGCGATGCCTCGGGCGGAACCAGATAGAGCAATGTCATCCTGGTTGGAATCAGCGGATCGGGACCGCTGGTGAGGATGTTCACCGTGTGCTCGTCCACCTTCTCGGCGCCCACCACGGTTCCGAGGTTGTCCTTGAGGGGGGTCGCGTAGTCCGGGTCGATTATCCGGAGGATGCTGTGAACCACCGCGTCGGCATTGAGGGGCTCACCGTTGTGGAAGGTGATGCCCTCGCGCACCGTGTACTGCCAGGTCGTGTCATCCACAGGCGTCCCGAGGTCTGTGGCCGCACCCGGCACCAGATCGCCGGCCGCGTTACGCGAGACCAGCTTGTGGAAGACGTTGTCATTGATGGTGAACATGGCGAACTGGTCGACGGCCTGTGGATCGAGCGATCCCGGCTCGGTACCCAACCCGATCACGATGCTTGCCCCCATCGGCTCCGGCTCCGGCTCGGGGGCAGCAGTGGTAGCCGGCGCCGCAGTAGTCGCCGGGGCCGCAGTGGTAGCCGGCGCCTGGGTGGTGGCGGGGGCTTCGGTGGTGGTAGCGGCCTCGTCGTCTCCACACGCGGCAAGTAACAGCGCCACCACCGCCAGGAGGCCTACGAATCTTCTGTGTCTGGTCATTGGAGTTCTCCTCTCACTTTCTCTCTACCTGTTTGCTTCTCTTGCTCAGATACAAACTCCAAACGAGGCAGCGGTCGTCTTGCGACTCCGTCTTTTGACCATCCTAGCGTTGCCACTCGTTGCAATCACAAGAAACAGCAATAAAACTCCCTTTCATTGAGGGCGCATCCAATGCCATATACACTGCTATCGGACATTGGTGCGATAGGACGAGACCTCTTGGAAGGGTCGATAATGGCGGGTACATACGGAGGAAAGAGGGCAAGCCCGTTGCCGCCGGGTACTGCCGATTTTTACAGCGACGGCAAGTCGATCCCTCCCCGCGAGATGCGAGAAGCCGCCCTGGACGCACCCCTGGGCGACGAGCAAGAGGAAGGGGACCCGACAACCGCCAGGCTCGTTGACCGGGTGGCCGAACTGCTCGGCAAGGAAGACGCCCTGTTCCTGCCTGCCGCGACGATGGCCAACGAACTCGCCGTGGCGGTGCACTGCCGCCGGGGCGACGAAATCATCTGTGAGAAGTCCTCACACATAGTCAACTTCGAAGCCGGCGGCCCCGGTCTGCTGGCGGGGGTGCAGACCCAGATGCTGGACGGTGAGAACGGCATGTTCGGCCCCCAACAGGTTGTGGCCGCTCTCCGACCCAAGGGCAACCTGTACACACCCGAGAGCGCAATGGTCGCTGTGGAGCAGACCGCCAACATGGGTGGCGGCGCGGTCTGGCCGCTGCGTCAAATGAGAGCCGTCGCCAGAGTGGCCGCCGAAGCCGGGGTCGCGACCCACCTCGATGGAGCGCGGCTGATGAACGCGGTCGTGAAGACCGGCGTGTCGGCCAAGGATTACTCGGACGGCTACGACTCCGTCACTCTCTGTTTCTCGAAGGGCCTCGGCAGTCCCTTCGGGGCGGCCCTCGCCGGATCCGAGGAGTTCATCCGGCGCGCCGCGCGCCTCAGACAGATCATCGGAGGAGGATTACGACAGTCCGGATTCATGGCGGCCCTGTGCCTCTATGCACTCGACCACAATGTGGAGCGCCTGGCGGACGACCATCGACGCGCCGCCCAGATCGCATCCTTCCTGGAAGGACTGGCGTGGGTGAACACAGTCCTGCCAGCTGACACCAACATCGTGATCTTCGACATTTCCCAAGACGGCCCGACCGCAGCCGAACTGGTATCGGAGTTGCTCCTGCGGGGTTTTGCGGTTGGCGCCTTCGGAGAGAGGCGGATACGAATAGTCACCCACCTCGGTGTGGATCAGGATGACACGGACCGCCTGTGCGCACAGTTGAAAGCCCTCCTCAGTCCCTACTAGCAACGGTTCGAGGACGTCCGGGGCCGCTCCTAATGCGTTAGAGTGCTATTGCAGGACCTTGCGGTAGACAGGATCTCGAAAGAAAGGGGCATCGGAAAATGGCGGGTGCATACGGAGGAAAGAAGGCGGGACCCGTGCCGCCGGGTACCGCCGACTTCTTCAGCGACACCAAATCGATACCGTCCCGTGAGATGCGCCAAGCCGCCATGGAGGCGCCGTTGGGCGACGAACAAAAGGGCGAGTGCCCGACGACCACCGAACTCCTCGAGCGGGTGGCCGAGATGCTGGGCAAGGAAGATGCTTTGTTCATGCCGTCTGCCACGATGGCCAACGAGATCGCCGTGGCAGTGCATTGCCGCCCGGGCGACGAGATCATAACCGAGAGATCTTCCCACCTGGTCAACTTCGAAGCCGGCGGGCCGGGTCTGCTGGCGGGGGTCCAGACCCAGATGCTGGACGGAGTCAACGGCATGTTCGGGGCGGACCAGCTCGCGGACGCCATACGGCCCAAGGGCAACCTCTACATCCCCGAGACCGCGCTGGTGCTCGTCGAACAGACCGCCAATATGGGAGGTGGAGCGGTCTGGCCCCTTGAGAGCCTGAGGGAGGTGGCCAGGGTCTCGGCCGACGCCGGCGTGGCCACTCACATGGATGGGGCGCGGCTGCTCAACGCGGTGGTCAAGACCGGGGTGTCGGCCAAGGACTACGCCAAGGGGTACGACTCCGTCACCATCTGCTTCACCAAGGGCCTGGGGTGTCCGTTCGGCGCCCTCCTGGTGGGATCCGAGGAATTCATCCAGCGAGCCTGGCGATTCCGACAGCTTCTCGGGGGAGGTTTACGCCAGTCCGGGTTCATGGCGGCCCTCTGCCTCTACGCCCTCGACCACAATGTGGAGCGGCTCGCGGACGACCATCGACGCGCCGCTCAGATCGCCTCAACGTTGCGAGATTTGGAACTGGTGGAGCAGGTCCTGCCGGCAGAGACCAACATCGTGATCTTCGACATTTCCCAAGACGGCCCCACCGCGGCCGACCTGGTTGATCTACTGCTGTCTCGCGGCATCTTGGTTGGCGCCTTCGGCGAGAGGCGGGTACGGATAGTCACGCACATCGGAGTCGACCAGAGCGACACCGACCGCCTCTGTGATGAGGTGAAGGTACTCCTGTCCACCGGCTGATCGAGTGGGAAAGGGGTCCTGCCCCCTGCTCACCTGCTAGTCAGTCCGCGGTTGCCGCCTCAACCTGTCAGAGGACCGGGTTGAAGTTGTTCGGCGCCCGCCGGCTTCCGTCTCCCCAGCCACCCGCCGGCGCCCAGCAACGTGGCTACCAGAACCAGCGGCAAGCCGACCAAAGGGATCCGCAGTGCCAACAGGTATGTCACAGCTCCCACCAGGTATGCGGTGGACACGTCCCAGCGCCTCCCGAAGAGCCTGCCGAAGGCCCGGCCCGCCGCCACGGCCACGGGGAGGTGGGAGAGCAAGAAGGCCAGCAGCCACA
>JAPPKR010000286.1 GCA_028819835.1 bacterium
GATACGGGAGGGAAGGGGCGAAGGTGGTGGTCAACTACCGGAGTGACCAGGGAGCGGCCGACTCGGCGGTGGCCGAGATCGAGGCGATGGGGTCGGAAGCCATCGCGGTGCAGGCCGACACTTCCTCATCCTCGGATGTGGCAGGTTTGATGTCGGCGGCGGTTGACCGGTTCGGGAGGATCGACATCCTGGTGAACAACGCGGGCATCCTCATCCGGACCCCCTTGCTGGAGATAGAGGAGTCAGAGTGGGACAAGATCCTCGATGTGAACCTGAAGGGATTCTTCCTGTGCGCCCAGGCGGCCGCCAAGCAGATGGTCAGCCAGGGCGACGGCGGGGTGATCATCAACATGTCGTCCGCGGGCGACACGCTGGCGGGCCGGGACCTAACCCACTATTGCGTTGCGAAGGGTGGCGTGCGGATGCTCACGCGCCAACTGGCGTCCGAGCTGGCTCCCCACAAGATCCGGGCAAACGCCATCGCGCCTGGCCTGATCGAGACGGACTTGAACCGTGAAGACCTTGCCGACCCGGAGTTCCGCGCCTACCGGCTGTCAATGATCCCCTTCGGAGTCATCGGAGTCCCCGAAGACATAGTGGGAGCAGCGGTGTTCCTGGCTTCGGACGACTCCCGGATGGCAACCGGCACCACCATCTACCTCGACGCCGGCCAGACCATCGCCTAGCCCCAGCGGAACACCCCCGGTTCAGCAACACTAAATCGCAAATCGGGCGCCGCGTTTGGTCGCCCTATCCGGCCCAGGCCGAGACGATCCTGATCAGGACACGGGTGGCCCGGTGAATGTCCGCCGCGTCCACCCACTCGTTGGGGCCGTAGAAGTTCCCGCCCAGGGCTCCGAACCCCACGGTGGCCGCGTCCAGGCACCGGATGGGGAATCGGATGTCCGAAGCCACGTGCGCCGGATAAAGGCCGGGGGTTACCCCGGTCTCGATGGCGATGGCCGAGGTGGTGGCCGCCACCAACGGGTGGTCCGAAGGGATCTCGGCGGGGTTGCACCGCATCCCGAACACCTGAGTGGACAGAGCGCCCGCCCCCAACGCAGCCGCTTTCAAGCTCTCATACACCTCGGTCACCGTCCCTTGACGGAACCAGACGGCGCCCTCGGCCACCGCCCGCACGGGCAGCATGACCGGGTCGGTGCCCGCCGTGACACGGTTCACCGAGCACAGCACCCCTTCCCGGTCGGCCCAGCGGTCCACCTCCTCCAGGACTGCCCGCAACCGGGTGAAAGCGTTGATCCCCTGCCGCGGGTCCTCGGAGAGAGGCGTGCGGATCTCCACCGGATCGGGCCGGCGCCCCCCGGTCTCGACGCGGAAGCTGAAGAAGCCGCGGCTGGCGATCTTGAAATGCGTCATGCCCTTCCCGGTCTCGGCCGGATGACAGTAGACCGCGGCGTCCACCTCTCCCACCCCGGCCATGGCCGGCAGGGTCCCCAGCCCACCCCCCAGCTTTCCGTGGACCAGTCCCACCACCAACCGCACTCCCCGCAGGTGGGGGAGGAGGGCCCGAGCGGCGGCCAGGACCGACACCACCCCCGCCTTGTCGTCGGCGGTCCCCACCCCGTAGATCCGGCCTCTCACCTCCGTGGCCCGGTAGGGATCGGTGTCCCATTTCCTCCGGGGGTCAGGCCTCTCCGTGTCGATGTGAGCGAAGAGGAAGATGCCGGGACCCTCGCCGGCCGACCCGACCACGCTCACCAACCGTTCGGGTTCGGCGACGACGACGGCCGGATCGGGTGGGCTCCACTCGGGATGGCGCTCCAACTCATCTACCCGGGGGGTGACCAGGTCCACCTCCATTCCCGCCCTCTCCAACTCGCCGGCGCACAACTTATGCACCTCGGTCGAATCCCCCCTGACACTGGGCGCGGACACCAGGGAGGCAAGCAGATCTCTCTGGTATCCCCCCAGGTCATCGACGGCTTTCAGGGCAGAAGGCAGGTCAACTTGCATACGGAGTCCTAGTACTTGCTGTGATAACCTTGAAGTCGTGACCAGTGTCGACTCGGAGCGCCCGGACAACTCAGAGACGGACCCGGCCCCGCCCGAGGCTCTCATAGTCGGTCACTACGGATTCAAGAACCTCGGTGATGAGGCAATCCTAACCGGGATGTTGACCCTCCTACGGGACAAGTTCCCAGATGGCAGGTGGACTGTGGTGTCCGGCGATCCCGAGGACACCCGTCGCACCCATGGCGTCCAGGCGGTGGACCGGACCGACATTCCGGCGGTCCTGTCGGAGGCGTACCGATCCCGGATGGTGATAGTGGGTGGAGGGGGACTCCTGTCGGATCAGTGGGGCTTCCACCCCGAGTACGCCCTCAGCCGCGACGCCTCGGACATTCCCGGCTATCTGGGCCCGGCGCTGGCTGCGGCCGCGGCGGGGAGGCCCGTCCTGGTGTGGGGGGTGGGGGTCGGGCCGTTCCTCGATCCCGGCTCCCCGCTGTGGGTGAAGGCGCTGGCCGAGGTCTCCTCGGCGTTTACGGTCCGCACCGACCGGGACCGGGCGGACCTAGAGTCGCTCGGCGTGACCGGCGCCCTGGTGGTGGGGGATCCCGCCTGGCTGGTGGACCGGGTCGACCTGCCGCCGGAGCTGAACCGGACCATCTCCGAACTTCCCCGTCCCCTGCTGGCCGTGGCGCCCCGGTCCTGGGGGACAGAGGAGGCACAGGCCGAACGGGAGCGCAACCTGGCCCGGGCCCTCGACGCCTTCGGTGAGGAGCAGGGCGGAGCGGTCCTGTTCGTCCCCATGCAGGAACTGGGGTCCGATGAGTTCGACGACCGGAGGTGTTGTGAGCGGATCGCCGAGCAGATGCGTCACCCCGACACACACATCACCCCTCCAGGTCTCGGCGTCGGGCAGATGATCACCGCGCTGGGGAGAAGCGACATGGCCCTCAACATGCGGTTGCACGGGACCATCCTGGCGGCGCTCGGACGCACCCCTTCGGTCTCGATCTCCTACGACCCCAAGGTGGGCCGCATGGCCACCGAGATCGGTCTCGGACCCTGGTGCCTCCCCGACGAGCCGGAGTCCTGGGAACGGCTGGCAGAAGCGCTCCGGAGCCTCTGGGAGGACTACGCGGACCAATCCCACATGATGTACGAACACGCCGAGTCGATGCTTCAGAGGACCCGCCCCATCCCGTCTCTGCTGGAGAGAGCCAGGAGCGAGGGGTCGGCGACCGGGGCGCCCGCACATGAGGAGACCCAACAGGAGATCGCGCTGGCGCTGACCCGGAACCTGGCTGGGACCCAGGAGGAGTTGGACGATGCCCGGGCGGACAACCTGGAGCTTCGCAACCGGCTCATCCGTGGCGAGGACCGGTTGCAGGCGCTCGGGGAGCAGTTGCAGGCGGCCTACGACCAGCACGCCCACGCCGAGCGAAGGGGTGACCTCCTCCAACTGGAATTGGAAAACCTCCGCCAGACCCGCGCCATGAAGTTGCTAACCAGGTACTGGAGGCTCCGCCACCGGCTTCGTCGCAAGATGGCCCGCGCCATACGCGGCGCCGAGACGCCCGGCCTCCACACATCCCAACCCTCGGCGCAGCCGATTCCCCCCCAGGTCACCGACCGGATCGCCGAAAGCAGTGGGGTGGTGGTGTTCCTTCCCACCATCGAGTGGTACATCCACCTGTTCCAACGACCCCAGCAACTCGCCCAGGCCTTTTCCCGCCTGGGATACACGGTGATCTATGACAACTCCAAGCAGAGCCCGCCCGGATGGGAGGAGATCGAGCCCCGGCTGTTCCTCTACAACGGACCCCAGGATGCCTTGCACCAGTTGCCCGATCCCCTGGTGTGGGCGATCACCTACAACTGGGAGCAGGCGTCCCGCTACCCGGAGGGCACCCGGACGGTGTACGACTGGATAGACGAGATCGAGGTCTTCGACGGCCACGACCTGAACAAACTGAGAAGGCTTCACTCCCTCGGACTGGCCGATGCCGGGATGATCACCGCCAGCGCCCGGAGCCTCCTGGAACGGGCGAGCCAACCGCGTCCCGACGCCGTCTACCTCCCCAACGCGGTGGAGTTCGAGCACTTCGCCGACTGGCAGGTCTCCTCTCCGGCCCATCCGGTCCTCCAGCGCCTCCTGGCAGAGGGCCGGCCCATCGCCGGTTACTACGGCGCCATCGCCCGCTGGCTGGACTACGACCTGCTCACCGAGGTGGCCGAGACGCGAGACGACTGGAGTTTTCTCCTGATCGGCCCTCCCTACGATCGGAGCACCAGGCACCGCCCGCTGTTCAACCTCCCCAACGTCGAGTGGATAGCTGCCCAGCCCTATGGGGACCTGCCCCGGTGGCTCCAGTGCTTCGACGTGGCGATGATCCCCTTCGCGGTGAACGAGATCACCCGGTCGACGTCCCCGCTGAAGCTCTTCGAGTACTTCGCGGGAGGAAAGCCCGTGGTTTGCAGCGAGATGCCCGAGGTGGTGGCCTTCCCGGAGGTGCGTTCATACTCGGACGCGGCGGGCATGTCCGGCGCCTTGGATCTGGCGTTGGCCGACTCCAAGAACCCGGAGATGCGCGATACTCTTCGCCGCAGGGGAGAAGAGAATTCCTGGCTAGCCAGGGCCCGAACAGTTGTCGAGAGCTTTGAAGGAGCGACAAGGAGGTAGAGAATGTGGCTGACCGACGCCAGGGTGGTTGATGTAGAGAGACGCGAGATCCTGGACGGGGTGAGCGTGGAGATCTCGGGGGAGAGGATCGGGTCCATCCAGCCCCAGCCCGGCGCCGGGGAGCAGATGAGCCTGGGCGGACGGTATCTGGCCCCGGGACTCATCTCGGTCCACACCCACCTGTCGGTGGTGTACCCCTTTTCCTCCATAGACCTGAACGAGAACCCGGGGCTGACGGTGCTCCGCTCCTACCAGCGGGCCCAGGACGCCCTCCGGGCGGGAGTGACCACCATTCGCTGTGTACATGAGCAGAACCAGGCCGACCTGTTGCTGGCCGAGGCGGCCAGGGCGGGATGGGCCGATGTTCCCCGGATCGTGGGCGCCGGCCGGGCGCTGTCTACCACCGGTGGTCACGGCGACGGCATGGGCAGCGTCCTGGCCGACGGACCCGAGGCCTTCCGGGAGGCCGCCCTCGCCGAGTTGGACGCGGGATGCTCCCACATCAAGGTGTTCATCACGGGCGGCATCGCCGGGCTGGGAGAGCAGTTCGACCACCCGGAGATGACCCGTGAGGAAATGGCGGCCACGGTGAGCGCCACCCGACACCACGACACCTACGTCGTGGCCCACGCCGGATCGTCGCTGGCCATCAACTGGGCGCTGGACGCCGGGATCCGTTCCTTCGAGCACGCCTACGACCTGGACGCCGACACCGCCGGCCGGATGGCGGCGAAGGGAGTCTTCCTCACTCCCACCCTGTGCGTTACCCGTTCCCAGGAGTGGATGCGGTGGAAGGGGTTCGAGGAGTTCCAGATCGAGTCGTCGCTGGAGGTGGGACCGATGCACCTGGCCAGCATCCAGCGTGCGATCGCAGCGGGGGTGACCATGGTCAACGGCACCGACTATCCCCCCGGAGACCCGATCGAGGACACCTCGGTGGCGGTGTACGAGATGGGACTGATGGAGGGCGCCGGCCTCCACCCCCACCTGGCCCTCCAGGGCGCCACCTCCAACGCCGCCCGGCTGCTGGGATTGGAGACCGAGATCGGCACGGTCGAGGAGGGAAAGGTGGCCGACCTGGTGGCCGTGGAAGACAATCCCCTGGACGGCGTGGCGGCCATGCGGAACATCTCCTTCGTCATGCAGTCCGGCAGGGTGGTCCGCGACGACCGGCCGTCTTCCTGACGTCCACCTCCCCAACAGGAGAGAAGGTGAGTGAACGGAACCACCGCTCAGCGGTGGACACAGGCAGGACCCTTGTCGACCCCATGGCCAACACCTGCCGAGTGGGCCCCTGCCCTCCCGGGAGACCTGAACAAGGAGGTTGGAAGTGTGGTTGACCGATGCCAGGGTAGTGGATGTTGTCCGTGGACAGGTCCGAGACGGCGTCAGTGTGGAGATATCGGGGGGAAGGATCGGCGCTATCCGCAAGCACCCGGGCGCCGGGGAGCGAATGAGCCTAGGTGGACGCTACCTCGTTCCAGGTCTCATATCCGTGCATACGCACCTTTCGATGGTGTATCCCTTTTCGGCCCTCGACGAAGGCGAGAACCCGGGGCTCACCGTGCTCCGGGCCTACGGACGGGCCCAGGATGCGCTTCGGGCAGGAGTCACGACCCTCCGGTGCGTTCATGAACTGAACCGGGCCGACCTGTTGCTGGCCGAAGCAGCGCGGGCAGGTTGGGCCGATGTTCCCCGGATCGTGGGCGCCGGCCGGGCGATATCCACCCCGGGAGGACATGGCGACGGGATTGGCAGCGCATTGGCCGACGGACCGGAAGCCTTCCGGGAGGCTGCATTGGCCGAGTTGGACGCCGGATGTTCCCACATCAAGGTGTTCATCACCGGCGGCATCGCCAACCTGGGAGAAACCTTCGACCATCCCGAGATGAGCCGGGAAGAGATGCAGGCGACAGTCAAGGCGGCCGCCGAGCGGGAGACCTACGTGGTGGCGCACGCCGGATCGTCGCTGGCCATCAACTGGGCGTTGGACGCCGGGGTCCGATCCTTTGAGCACGCCTACGACCTGGATGAGGAGACCGCCGGCCGGATGGCGGCAAAGGGGGTGTTCCTCACTCCCACTCTCTGTTGCACCCGGTCCCAGGAATGGATGCGCTGGAAGGGATTCGAAGAGTTCCAGATCGAGACATCCCTGCAAGTGGGGCCCATGCACCTGGCCAGCATCCGCCGGGCGGTGGCGGCGGGGGTCACCTTGGTCAACGGGACCGACTATCCCCCCGGGGACCCCATCGGGGGGACGTCGGTGACGGTGCATGAGATGGAACTCATGCAAGGGGCGGGGCTTCGCCCCCACCTGGCCCTGGCCGGGGCCACCTTCAACGCCGCCCGCCTCTTGGGATTGGAGTCACAGATCGGTACTGTTGAGCAGGGCAAAGTGGCTGATCTGGTCGCGGTGGATGAGAATCCGCTTGTGGACGTATCGGCGATGAGAAGCATCTCCTTGGTGATGCAGTCTGGTCGCGTGGTGCGGGATGACCGATCGGCTTCCTGACATTTAAGTCTCCGGCGAGAAAGAAGATGACTGAACGGAAATACCGCTTGGCGGTGGACATAGGCGGAACTTTCGTCGACGCCATCTCCTATGACGAACAGAGCGGAGAGATCACGGTCCGCAAGGCTCCCACCACCCCCGCAACTCCGGCGGACGGCGTGATAACCGCCACGCGTGCCACCGGAGCCTCCCTGGAAGAGGCCTCGGTCTACACCCACGGCACCACCCTGG
>JAPPKR010000082.1 GCA_028819835.1 bacterium
TCCCGGTGATGAGATTCCCGCCCAGGGTCTTTCCGGTTCCCCAGCAAGCCAGGGTAGAGAGTTCCATGAAGGGGGAGTCCCGATCCACCAGCAACTCGATCCGCTGGCGGGCAAGGAGTTTGCCTCTGGACAGGTGGCGCTTCACGTATTTGGGTCCACCCCCCTTCCGGGCCTGGGCCATCAACTCCTCGAACCCGGCGAGCGTGGTGACCATGGACTCCCGGTTGGCCCGGAACTCCGGAGACGACCGGTCGATCTTGGTGGGCAGGACGGGCATAGACGCTTGGAAGGCTACCGTCCGTCACTGCCGTATTCTTTGCGGGTGTGAGCTACAGACACATCCAGATCGAGACCGAGGGCCACATCGGGTGGCTGTGGCTCAACCGTCCTGACAAGATGAACGCCTTCTCTCCCGACCTGTGGGAGGACCTGCCCCGGGCGGCCGACGAGTTGGGCGACAATCCCGAGGTGCGGGTGATAGTGGTGGCGGGCCGGGGTCGGGCGTTCACGGTGGGAATCGACCTGAACATGCTTGGCGACCTGGCGCCCCGCGGGGGGTCGCCGGTGGCGTTCCGGAAGGCCCTGTATGGCCGTCTCAAGGAACTCCAGCAGACCTTCAGCGCTCTGCAGCGTTCCCCCGTGCCGGTTATCGCCGCGGTTCACGGGTGGTGTATCGGGGCGGGAATGGACCTCATCACCGCCTGCGACATCCGGCTGGCCGCTTCCGACGCGGTGTTCTCGGTGCGGGAGACCCGCATGGCGATGGTGGCCGACATGGGCACCTTGGAGCGGCTTCCCAATGTGGTGTCGGCAGGCCATGTGGCGGAACTGGTCTACACCGGAAAAGACATAGACGCGGCCCGGGCGGAGCGGATGGGGCTGGTAAACGAGGTCTATCCGGACTCCGCCGCGCTGATGGAGGGCGCCCGGGCCTGGGCGAGCCAGATCGCCTCCAACTCTCCCCTGGCGGTGCAGGGCGCCAAAGCGGTGCTATCGGCCGAGGAGGGACGGTCGGTGACGGAAGCCTTGGACTATGTGGCCCTCTGGAACACCGCCTTCCTGGAGTCCAATGACCTGGCCGAAGCCATGGCCGCTTTCATGGAGCGGCGGCCTCCCCGGTTCACCGGAGATTGATCAACCCGGGTCGGGGGCCCAATGGTGCACCCTGGGGGGATTGCGGAACCCGAGTTCCTTACAGAGCGCCTGGTACTCCACCCGATTGACGCCGCGCCAGCGGATCTCGTCCAAGGTCGGGGAGATGGGGGCGTCCCGCCTGAGGGTGGTCAACTCCCTGAACAGCAGGACATCGTCCTGTCGCTCGCCCAGATTCTTGGCCAATCGGGCCGCCCCTCTCACCGGCACCTCCCAGTCCCGAGGATCGGGAGGGATGTACTCCAGGTGCTGGTAGTGCCCCAGCACCGTGGCCGATGACTTGGCGCCCCAGCCGGGGATGCCGGGAATGCCGTCCGCGGAGTCTCCCACCAGCGCCAGATAATCGGGGATTGACTCCGGCGCCACCCCGAATTTGGCCCGCACTCCGTCGGCGTCGAGCATCTGGCCCTTGCGACGATCGAAGGTCACCACCCGTTGACCCGAGACGCACTGGGTCAGGTCCTTGTCGGGGCTCACCAGTATCACCCTTTCCGCCTCTGGAGAGAAGCGGTGGGCGCCGCTGGCCATGGCGTCGTCGGCTTCGAATTTGGTCATCCCCCACACCGTGACTCCCAGGGCCCGGAAGGCCCGCTCCGCCAGGCCGAACTGGCCCATGAGGTCCTCGGGTACGCCCTCCCCGGTCTTGTAGCCGTGGTACATGTCGTTGCGAAAACTCTCGATCACGGTGTCGGTGGCCGCGGCGATGTGGGTCAGGTCGGGGTCCCGCAGGAGCGAGAGGGTGGTGTTCAGCAGTCCGTAAACGGCCCCGACCTCGCGACCATCCGGCGAGGCACGGGAAGGAAACCCGAAGTAAGCGCGGAACAGTTCGTATGTACCATCCAGCAGATGCACGAACATTCTGATGATGCTATGAAGGATCCTGGAAGTGGTCAAGCCGACGCTGAAGGAAGCGAGGAGGCTGCGCCGGTTGAGGGATCGGGCGCGGAGAGTTCCGACACCGGAGATGACGCGTTCGAGGGAGAGAACGGACCCGGCTGGAGGGAGGCGGGCGAGGAACTGAACGACCTCAGGGACACTTTTCGTTCCAGCTACCAGGAGGGCGCCGCGGAGGGTCCGTCCAGGGAGGACGTGATAAACGCCTTCCGCACCTTGGGAGAGGCAATTACGAACATCGCCTCAGGCGCCGGGAATACCCTCAAGGATCCCCAGGTGAAGCAGCAGGTCAAGAAGACCACGTCCTCCGCCGTCTCGGCGATCAGCGGGATTCTCCTGGAGTGGAGCGCCGATTTGCGGAGCCGCCTGCGGGAAAAGGAAGAGCAAGAGGAGCAGGAGGCCGGGGATCCCGCCGATGCTGAATCCGGCTCCTCCCACGCAACCACTGCCGACGCCGAAGGCTCCGATGGCGAGGTCGGCGGTCCCGACCCCGCCACTACGAGAGCCTGAGCCAGGGAACATCCGATGGCGCTGATGGCTGCCGAGGTCCTGGCCGGGCGGCTTTCAGACCCGCGGACGGTGATCGGTGATGTGCGGTGGTACCTCGCTGATCCCGACCAGGGCCGGGTGGAGTATTACCGCGGGCACCTGCCGGGTGCGCGGTTCGTGGATCTGGACACCGACCTGAGCGGAACGGAGGGTCCGGGTCGTCACCCCTTGCCTTCGGTGGACGCGTTCACTCGTGCCCTGGGGAGAATGGGCATCAGCCCCGATCACACGGTGGTGGCTTATGATGCTTCCGGAGGGGCGATAGCCGCCCGCCTGTGGTGGATGCTGGACTCGATAGGGCACCGGTCGGTGTTCGTGCTCGATGGAGGATTCCAGGCATGGGTGGAGGCGGGCCTGCCCCTTACCACCGCCGTTCCCCGGACCTCGCCTGTCGACTACCCCCCGTCGCAGGGGTGGAGGGGAGTGGTGAACGGGGATCAGGTGCGTTCGTTCCTGGGTCGCCGTCCCATCCTGGATGCCCGCTCCGAGGACCGCTACCGGGGCGAGAACGAGGTGGTGGATCCCCGGGCCGGCCACATTCCAACCGCCCGCGCCGCCTTTTTCGGGAAGAACCTGACTCCCGAAGGCAGGTTCCTTCCTCCTGAGTCGCTGCGACTGCGTTACCGGGCTCTGGGGGTAGGGGAGTCTGACGCCGCTGTCGCATATTGCGGAAGCGGGGTCACTGCGTGCCATAACCTCTTGGCGCTGCGTCTCGCCGGATACTTCGGGCACCTGTATGAGGGGTCCTGGAGCGACTGGTCCAGCCGTCCCGATCCCCTGGTGGCCACCGGACCGTGCCCGGGAGACGCCCCCGCGTAGTGAGGCCGAATCGGCCTGCGCTGACGCCGGCCGGAAGCTCTCGATTCCCGGCGAAGATAGTCCGCCGTCCAAAGTATTCTTGGGGATCATGCGTTCTTTAATCTCTCGTTCTCACCACAGGATCGCCGGTGCGGTGGCGGCGGCGCTGGCTCTGGCGGTCGGCGAGTTGATCGCCGGGGTCTCTCCGGCTTCCGTCTCCCTCACCGAAGCGGTAGGCGGCCTGGCGATCGACTATGTTCCCCCACCCGTCAAGGACTTCGCCATAGCGGTGTTCGGGATCCACGACAAGCTGGCCCTGATCATCGGAATGGTGGTGGTGACGGTGGTGCTGGGGGCTTTGGTAGGAAAAAGGGCGGCTCGGCGTTGGTCGGTGGCCGTGTGGGTGTTCGGCCTCTTCGGCCTGTTGGGCGCTTTCTCCTTGCAACGGGAGCCTGACATTGGTTGGCCTTCGTCGATCATCTACGCGGCTGTGGCCGCGGCGGTGGCGCTCGTCGCACTCAGAGTCCTCTACCGATGGCTCCCGGCGGCGGCAACCGAGAGTGGCGATGCCTCCCCCGTCGAGGCGGCTATGGAAGGAGACGAGCACGCTGACGACGAAGCCGACCCGAGCGAATCGGCTCCGGAGTCGGAGCCCGAGATCTCTCGGCGGAAGTTCCTGGTGGGAGTGGGGGCGGTATTCGGGCTGGCGGTGGCGGCGGCCGCCGGCGGTCGCCTGCTTCTGGAGCGCACCAAGCAGGCCCTGGCCGGCCGGGAAGATGTCGTGCTTCCCCAGGCCACGACGACGACCACCACGAGCCCGACCACAACCGCGGCCAGCCCGTCGACCACCGAGGCGGGCGCCGGCGCGGTCGAGGCGACCACCACCACCACCGAGGCGACCACCACCACTGCGCCGGCGGTGGAGGGAGCGGGACCGCTTCCTGCCGGACACTCTCTGGATGTGGATGGGATCAGCCCGATCATCACCCCCAACGAGCATTTCTACCTGATCGACACCGCCCTCAGCCCGCCTCAGGTGAACCTGGAGGAGTGGACCCTGAAGGTCACCGGCTTGGTGGAAAACCCCTACGAGATCAGCTTCGATGAGTTGTTGACCCGACCGTTGGTGGAGCGATACGTGACGCTTTCCTGCGTCTCCAACCAGGTGGGAGGCTCTCTGGTCGGTCACGCCAAGTGGCTGGGCGTGCCGCTCAGCTTGATCTTGGACGAGGCCGGACTCCTTCCCCAGGCGGAGCAGATCGTGGGGCGCTCGGTGGACGGCTTTACGGTTGGTTTCCCCTCAAGCATTCCCTACGACGGCAGGGACGCCCTGGTGGCGGTGGGGATGAACGACGAGCCCCTTCCCATCGAGCACGGGTTCCCGGTCCGGTTGGTGGTGGCCGGGCTGTACGGTTATGTGTCCGCCACCAAGTGGCTATCCGAGTTGGAGTTGACTACTTGGGACGGGTTTGACGCCTACTGGGTACCGAGGGGATGGGCCAAGGAGGCGCCTGTCAAGACCCAGTCGCGGATCGACACTCCCCTGGAAGGGCGCATCGCGGCCCGTGCAAGGGCCATCGCCGGCGTTGCGTGGGCCCCTCACCGGGGGGTTGACCGAGTTGAGGTGCGGATCGACGAGGGAGAGTGGATCGAGGCGGAGTTGTCCAGCGAGATCTCTGACAACTCGTGGCGGCAGTGGAAGGTTGACTGGGATCCGGAGCCGGGCCGGTACAGGCTCCAGGTGCGGGCCACCGACGGCGACGGGATCACCCAGACCGAGTTGCGGGTTCCTCCGGCCCCAGACGGGGCGACCGGCTGGCACACCATACACGTGACCGTGGTCGCCTGAGGGCGGTTGGGTCGGACCTGAACCCGGGCAACCAATCCGGATGGATCCCGGCTTAGTGACGTTGGGCCCCGATGGGGCTCGGCGCTGCTGGTGGGGGTCTGAGCCTGCGGAGTACCGCCGGTATCACGATCGGGAGTGGGGCTTTGGAGTCACCAGTGATGAGCGGCTGTTCGAGAAGATCTGCCTGGAGGGGTTTCAAGCGGGACTGTCGTGGCTGACCGTGCTCCGCAAGCGGGAGAACTTCAGGGACGCCTTCTCGCGTTTCGATCCCGAGCGGGTGGTCGAGTTCGGGGAGGGGGATGTGGAACGGCTGATGGGAAATGCCGGGATCATCCGCCATCAGGGGAAGATCCGCTCGGTGATCAACAATGCGGCCCGGGCCTTGGAGGTGGTGGCTTCCCATGGGTCGCTCTCAGCGTTCTTCTGGGAGTGGGCGAAGTTCGAGTCGGCGCCCCTTCGTGCTGCGCCCCCTGCTCTAACCGGGGAGTCAACAGCCTTGGCCAAGGAACTTCGCACTCGCGGGTGGACGTTTGTCGGTCCCACCACCTGCTACGCATTCATGCAGGCCATGGGTCTGGTCAACGATCATCTTGAGGACTGCTGGGTGCGGGAAGAGGCGGAGGAGTCCCGCCGCCGGGCCGCCGGAGAAGTCCTGAACTAGCGGGAAGCCGAGGGCGCGGGGAGCGCTGCATGGAAGCGCCCCTCCCCCCGACCCGGCAACCTAGGGATTGGTGGTCTGGCTGCGGATGAAGGTGGCGGTCATGAGATCGAGATGTCCCCCGCCTCCGTTCTCGTACATGGTTATCTGGGTTCGGTCCCGCCGTCCGGGATGCTGTGCGCGGCAGAGTTCGAAGAGGTCGGCCTGGATGTCCTCGTCGTCAATGAGGCCGGAGCCCAGCGGGATCACCAGATCACCGCATTCGTGAACCGCCGCATCGCGGGAATCCACGAAGATGGTGGCTCTCCGTATGACTTCGTCGTCCACCTCCCGGCAGTGGGGCAGGAAGGCTCCCACCAGGTCCAGGTGCGTTCCGGGCTGGAGCAGTTCTCCCCTGACCAGCGGTTCGACGGTCATGGTGGCGGTGGATATGATGTCGGCCACGGACACGGCTTCGTCCAGGCTGTCCGCCACCTCACCACCGGTGGCTTCGGCCAGTTCCTCTGCCTTGGAGCGGGTCCGGTTCCAGATCAACACCCGGCGGAGAGAAGGTCGCACCTCCCGATGAGCAGCGATCAGATGGGGCGCCAGGCCGCCGGCGCCCACCATCAACAGCGTTCGGCTGTCCGGTCGGGACAGGAGCCGGGAACCGAGGGCGGAATCCGCCGAGGTCTTCCGGTAGGTGAGTTCGGTGCCGTCCATGATCGCCAGGGGCTTCCCGTCCGCTCCGTCGAACAGGACGTACACCGCCTGGACCGAGGGGAGAGCGGAGACGACGGGGTTGTCGGGGAAGACAGTCACCAGCTTGACCCCCAGGGAGTCCCCCGGCTGCCAGGCGGGGAGACCCAGGAAGACCTCCTGGGATCCGGGTGGTGAGTAAACGACCCGACGGACATGGGCGGGCGGGTCGAGATGGCTCCGATAAAGGTGGTCCACCAGCTTCCCGTAGGGCGCCAGCCCCGCCACGGCGGCTCTGTCAAGAAACGGAATGGAGTCCATCAGGCCGGGGGGCCTTGGGGGTTCGGCACGACCGGAAGTCTAGGCGCGGCCTGGGTGCCCCGAGGGGGCCACCCCATCGCCGGCCGGAATCGATGTCGGTAGCAAGGCCCTCCCAATCCATAAGATGCCTGTTAGCCCAAGGGATTGAGAAAGCAGATATCCTCTGTGGGCATTGCGACCCAAGAGGGAGACGTAATGGCTCTGCAAAGACCATCTTTCACAGTGGGAATCGAAGAAGAGTACATGCTGATCGATCCCCAGACGAGGGACCTGATCTCGGATCCCGATCCCGCCATGTTCGCCAAATGCCAGGAGTTGCTGGGCGAGCGGGTTACCCACGAGTTGTTGCGATCCCAGATCGAGGTGAGCACCAGGCCCTACTCCTCTATTGCTGCCCTGGGCGATGATCTCCGTCGCCTTCGC
>JAPPKR010000028.1 GCA_028819835.1 bacterium
ACAACAGCCCCAGGACCGTGCCGCTGTGGGCCACGTTCACTCCGACTGCGCCTGCGGTGCGCGCCAACTCCAAGCCCGCCTCCAGGTAGGGGTTGGGGAAGACGTCCTGATAGGAGATGGCGTCCATCGTGGAGCCCATCCCGATAAAGACGCCGTCGCCGGTCTCCAGTCCGGCGGCTATCAGCCGGTAAGCCTCGAGGAAACGCTCTGACCGGCTCTCCAGCGCCGGCCGGCGGTCTACTCGGTTGAACGCCTCCGTGTCCACCCGGTCCGCGAATTCGAGCGCCAGGACCTCCATGGGGGGCGGCTCGCCCAGGGGGCGGGCGACGAGACCGCTCCGGTGATCGAACAGGGCCACGCCGGGGAACATGGTCCCGTCGCTCGGCTCGATCGAAAGCGCTAACTCCGCCTGGCGGGCCACCGGGAGGGATTCGCCGAGGGCTGCGGCGGTTGCGCCGATCGAGGCGATGACATCGGCGGTGCTGCTGGCCATTCCCTTCTGCCGTGGCAGGGGACTCTCCAGGTGCAGGCGGGCATTCACATCCGTTCGTCCCAGGCGCCTCAGGGTCCTGGAGACCGCCATGGTCGACTTGGGAGAGTCGTCCGGTCCGTGAACCATCCCGGCGCCAGGGGAGACTTCGACGGTCGCCGTGGAGAACAGGTCTATCGGGCAGGTCACCATCACCAGACTCTCCTCCAACAGCCCTTGGGCGAGCTCGCCGCAGGCACCGGGAGCGGAGGCGGACGCCCTGGTCAGCACCTCTCCGAACCGCGGTGTCTGCAGGGTCCTCAAGCGGGCAGCCCGACAATCCTGCGAATGTACGCCATGTCGAGGTTGGCGCGGGCCCAGGCCGCCAGCTTGTCGTACTCGGCGTCTTGATCGAGTTCCGGCCCTCCGTCAGGCAGGGTCAAGCCCCGGCGCCGGCCGGCGCACGCGAGGATCGAACTGCGTACCTGCGGGTTGTGGAAGAGGCCGTGTAGGTAGGTCCCGAGGGTGAGACCTTCTTCGTCCAGCGCGCCTTCCGGAAGGTCCACCCGACCCGACGCCCGGGATTCGATGATGAAGGGCATGGGCACGGCCTGGCCGGTCGTCACACCCATGTGGATCTCATATGCGGTGGCCTGCGTATCCCGACACCCGCCCAGGAGCCCGTGGCCTCCGGTGACCCGAACCGTGGTCTGGTAGGTGGTCTTGTCCCTTGTGAACGTCGTGGAGGTGGGCAAGAGTCCCAGGCCTTCCGCCTCGGATCGGGGGGACTCGACACGGTGGGGGTCGACCAGTCGACCACCCAGCATCTGGTAACCCGCGCAAATGCCTATCACCGGCGTGCCTTCTCCGCGGGCGGCCAGGATCTTCGCGTCCAAATGCTCGGAGCGAAGCCAGTCGAGGTCGCAGATGGTGGTCTTGCTTCCTGGGATCACCACCAGGTCGGGGTTACCGAAATCGGCCGGGCGGTTCACGTAGCGCAGCCGGACCCCTGGCTGGTAGCGAAGGGGATCGAAGTCATCGAAGTTGGCGATGTGCGGCAGGCGGATCACCGCCACGTCCACCGCCTTCCCGTCCTCGTCGTCTGCTCCCCCCACCAATCCGAGCGAGTCTTCCTCGGGAATCCGGATGTCTGCGAAATACGGGAGCACCCCCACCACCGGCACGCCGGTTCGCACCCTCAGAAAGTCGAGACCGGAATCGAGCAGGGACGGGTCGCCCCGGAATTTGTTGATTACCAAGCCTCTCACCTGCGCCCGCTCTTGGCGGTCGAGCAACTCCATCGTTCCCACCAACTGGGCGAAGACTCCGCCCCGGTCCATGTCGCCCACCAGTAGCACGGGCGCTTTGGCATGGAGGGCCACCCGCATGTTGACGATGTCCTGGGACTTGAGGTTGATCTCCGCCGGGCTGCCGGCGCCCTCGATCACGACCAGGTCGTGTTCGGACCGCAAACTGTCGAGAGCCGCGGTCACCTTGGGCCATAGGGAGGCCTGCAGTCGGTGGTACTCCCGCGGACAGGCCACAGCCTGCGGACGGCCCATCACCACCACTTGGGAGCGCCTGTCTCCCTCCGGCTTGAGAAGAACCGGATTCATCTCCACCCGCGGCGACGCCAGGGCGGCGGCGGCCTGGACCGCCTGGGAGCGACCTATCTCCCCGCCGTCGGGAGTGGCGAATGAGTTCAGGGACATGTTCTGGGCCTTGAAGGGCGCCACCCGCAGGCCTTCTTGGGCGAAGACACGGCAGAGCGCCGCCACCAGTATGGACTTCCCGGCGTGGGAGGAAGTGCCCTGCACCATGATCACGCCCCCCGGCTCCCTACTGGCCACCGGTCCACTCCTGTCCGAGGGCCTCCACCAGTTTCTCGCACTCCTCCCGCCGCCGAATCGCGATGCGAATGTGTTCGGGTAGGCCGAAAGAGGTGCAGTCCCGCACCGCGATCCCCCGTCGGAGCAGCGCGGTCCGCATCTTGGCGGCGCTGCCCACCTTGGCGAGGATGAAGTTGGCGGCGGAACTGTTAGCTGCAATCCCCAGCGCTTCCAGTTCCCCGGACAGGTAGCGCTTGGAGTCGGAGACGACCATCCTCGCCTCATCGAGATACGCCTCATCGCCGAGGGCGGCCAGGCCGGCCGCCTGGGCCACCGCGTTCACGCTCCAAGATGGCTGGAGTTCGCGCATTGCCGCGATCAAGCCCGGCTCGGCCAGCGTGTAGCCGAGCCGGACTCCCGCCAGGGCGTGATCCTTGGTCATGGACCGCAGGAGGGCCACGCCGCCGTGCCTGAGAAGGGGAGTCGTATCCCACCGGTGATCGGCGAGCGGCACGTAGGCGTCGTCCAGCATCAGCAAGCCGGAATCGGCCACCGCCCTCCGTATCCCTTCCACCCGACCGCGGCTCAGATACACCCCGGTCGGGTTATTGGGGTTGCAGAGAAAGACCAGCCGGGGTCTGACCTCCTTTATGGCTCGGACCGCCGCCGTGATCGGCCATTGGAAGCCTTGCTGCTCTCCGGCCGGGATGGATACGGTCTCGGCGCCGGCCTGGGATGCCGCGGTTTCATATTCTCCGAAGGTGGGCTGGAAGATCAGGCATTTCTCCCCGGGTCGGAGCCAAGCTCGGGCCAGCAGGCGGATCAGTTCTGTGGATCCGTTCCCGACGAGGATGTTCTCGGTCTCCACTCCCAGCCGGTCGGCCAGCGCTTCCCGCAGAATCAGGCTGTGGCGGTCCGGATAAGCGGAGAGATCGGCTTCGGCGGCCGCCCTCCGGACGCGGGGCGAGGGTCCCAGGGGGTTGATGTTGGAACTGAAGTCGATGACCTGGTCGCGGCCCAGGCCCAGGGCCCGCAGTTCGGCCTCCTCCAAGCCGCCGTGTACCGGGTTCACCTCGGATGTGGAGGTCTTCTCAACCCGCCACCGCGAGTCGCAGGACCAAAAGACCCAAGGCGCTTAGGCAAGCGAGAACCGCGGTGCGTTCGCCCAGCCTGACCGCTTGATCGATGTGGTGGGCGCCCGGCACATCGAACTTCCTTCCCAGGCAGTAGTGACCCTGCTTTTCGAGCCGCACGCCCAGCAGGCCCGCCATGGCGCTCATGGTCCAGCCGGCATTGGGGCTGGGCGTGAGCCGGCGGTCCCTCCTCAGGGTCCGCAACCCGCGTCCTGCGGGCAATCTCTGCCAGAAGCCGCTCAACAGTAGAAACAAGGCGCTCAGGCGCGCTGGGATCAAATTGACGAGATCGTCCAGTCGGGCCGACACCTTGCCGAGATATTCGTAGGCTCCCCGGTAGCCGAGCATGCTGTCCAGCGTGTTTACCGCCCTATAGGCTACCGCTCCCGGTACGCCGAAGATTGAGAAGGCCAACCAGGGACCCACAAAGCTGTCCGTGGTGTTCTCCGCGACGGACTGGATAGCGGCCGCCGCAATCCGAGGCTGATCGAGGGTTGAGGGATCCCTGCTCACCAGGCTTCTCAAACCGGCCCGGGCCTCATCCAACCGGCCCAGTTCAAGGGAGTCCCGAACGCGGCGCGCGGCCCGGGACAATCCTCTCACCGTAAAGGTGTAGCGAAGGATCAGCGCACCGCCCAACACGTAGGCCGGTTCTCCCACGTTGTGCAGCCCCTCCAACACCAGGTGGGCTGCCACAGCCGACACTCCGACCACTCCCAGGGCCAACACGGCGCCGAACAGCACAGCAAGCGGGGGCTTTGTGGGGGAGAGCCGCTGGAGTGAGCTGATGGCCCTTCCCATCCAGGCCACGGGGTGTATGCGGCTCGGCAAGTCCGGTAGGAAGCCGTCCAGGCCGACCGCCATGGTGAGGACGAGGAGGTTCTGGGTCAGAGGGTTCATGGGTGTTGGTACGCGATTCCGGGCATGGTAACCCCAACCGCCGGGTAGGCGCGCGGCCGATCGGAGATGCGGGCGTGGGCCGACCGTTAGGATGGACCCCACCGCTTTCGTAGACGAAAGGAGACATCATGACCGAGCCGCGTGCGATGACTGGGAGGGTAACCCTGGGGAACGGAGAGGTGCGAGAACTCGCTTCGCCAGGGAAGCGCCTGGTGGCCAGGATCATCGATGTGGCGATAATCGGGTTCGTGGTGATCTTTCTGACCATCGTGGGTGTCGCCGGTCTGTTGGTCGGGTCCGAAACCGACGAGGACGCCCTGGCGGCGGCGGCTCTGTTCATCGGGTTCGGAGGATTGGCGTTCTTCACGGTTCTCATGCTCCTCTATGAGCCGACCCTGATCGCCCTGAGAGGCCAGACCCTGGGGAAGATGGCCATGAGGATCATGGTGGCCCGGGCCGAAGACGGGGAGGTCCCCGGTTGGGGGAAGGCCATAGGACGCTGGATACTCCCGGGGCTCTTGGGTCTGATCCCGGTGGCCGGAGGACTGCTGGTGCTGCTCGTCTACCTGTCGTTGTTGTGGGACGACCGCCGCCAGGGATGGCATGACAAGATGGGCACGACCGTGGTGATCGAGGTCTGAGAGTCCCCTGGACGTGGGGGGCTCTGACGGAGGCGGGACCGCCGGAGTGGGCCGGGTGCCCCAACCCCTGCCCGCAAGGGCGCCAGCGACCCTAGGGTCGGCAGGCATGCCAGGACGGGGGCGACTGTGAACAACCGGATGGCGAAAAGGGTCCTGGCCACGGCTGTGCTGGTTACGGTGTGGGGTCTCTCCGGCTGCGGTGACAGTACTGCAGACACCCCACTGGACGCCGGTCAGTCACGGTTGATCGAGAAGGAACTGGAAGGCCGCTCTTTTCGCCAATTCGATCCGTCCCGCGACGGGAGTCCCAGAAAGGCTGTGATCCTGGACTTCTCCGGCGAGGGGCGCGTCTCGGTGTGGGCGCAGTTCGCCGAGGATGACCGCGCGATACACGAGTGGGAGATCCTCTCCGAGGACTTCGGGATCAGCGGCGATGCGGATGGTTCCGAGGTGAGGGTTGTGCTGGGCCGATCGAGGTCGGAGCGGCTGTTGCCGTCCCGATGCCGGGACTGCATCGACGCGACCGGCGTCTCGATCGGGATCAGAGATGTCTTCGATCCCGACCGGATCGCCTTCAGGATCACGGATGCCGAGGGTGTCCTGCCTCTCCCGTTCCCCGTGTTCGAGTCCTGGACCGATTTCGAAGAGGACGAATACTTCGAGTGACCCGAGTGGGCCATGTGTGGTCTCCCTCACCCCATCTCGGACCGGCCTGTCTCTTAGGATAATTGCCGTAGGAGAGCCCAGGGCTTCGGAGGACGAAGGAATGGCTACGACGGCAGTTGCGCGAACCGCCGACCAGTTGACCTTTTCGCGGCTCCCCTTGTCGGGGCTCTTGGTGGTGGTGATCGCATCGGCTCGTTTGGGGCTGGCGGCCGGGATCCTCATCCTGTGCTGGATCACCGACACCCTGGACGGCATCCTGGCCCGGCGGGCGCCCGGGATGACCAGGTTGGGCGCCTGGGACCCCGTCTTCGACGGCATGATGGCGTTGGGCCTGATGGCTGGCATGGTGCTCGGTGGGTACGTGCCGGCTGTGTGGCTGGCGCCGTCGCTGCTCCTCGGCGGATTGCTCCTTCGGGTGCGAAGCCTCGCATCGGGAATGCTCCTCCAGGGCATGGCGTACGCCTGGTTCCTCGCGACCCTGGCTGCCGAGGACAGGGACGCGCTGAACCTGGTGCTGTTCGCCATCGGGGTGGCCGCCATTACCCACGGGCATCGCATTCCCCGGGTGTTGATCCCCAGGTTCTTCGCCGACGTGGCCAGGTTGAGGGGCGAGGACCGCCCACCCGCCGGATAGACCTTAGGGCTTCGGAAAGGAGTAGCTCTACCCGCGCAGTGCCCGGAGGCGGGGGACCGCAGCCAGCAGACGGTCGCGGTACTCGAGTTCTCGAAGCCAGCGGGCGGGTATGGCGTCCACTCCCAGCAGTACGCCCACCAGGCCTCCGGCTATCGCGCCGGTGGTGTCGGCGTCGTCGCCGCGGTTCACCAACGCCACGATCACCTCTTCGAAGCTGGCGTCCTGCTGGATGGCCCAGACCGCGCAGCCCAGGGAGTGGATCACGTACCCGGAGGTACGGAGGCGTTCCACCGGCAAACCCGGGTCGATGTCCAGGGCCTCGCGGACCCGGGGATGCAGGTTCAGCGCCCGGGCCGCGGCCAGTGCATCATGAACCTCCGCCCCCTCGAGCAGGGCATGGACGATCTCGCCGTAGGCCAGGCAACTGTCCGTGCATTGGACATGGGCGTGGGTTATGGCGGAGATCTCGGCCATTTCCCGGCGCCGTGCGCCCGGATCCCTTCGGGCCAGCGCGGTGGGGATGCACCGCATCAGGGACCCGTTCCCGCAGGAGGACTCCCTGGTGGCGCCGCTGGTCCGGGGGTCGCCGGTCCGGAGCAGGCGTCCCAGGGCCTCGGCGGTGGCGCCGCCGATGTCGGGAGGGCGGGAATGATACCAATCGAGCATGTTGTCAGCCGCTTTCTCCAGGGTGAATGGCACCTCGAGATAGGCGGCCAGCACCGCCCAGGTGAGGTCGGTGTCATCGGTCCCCTGTCCGGGTCGCCATCCAAACGGCCCTCCGCCGGTGATCTCCCGGTGGACGCCGTGCCGGCGCCGGATCTGGGCGGGACTCATGAACTCCAGGGTGGCCCCCAGGGCATCGCCCGCCGCCACACCCAGCAATCCGCCGGTGATCCGGTCTCCGAGGTCCAACCCAACTCCCTCCATCGCCATGTGCCCAGCCTACTGGCGGGTAGGGTCGGCTGTCACGGCCCGGCCGCCTTCCGGTCCCGTGTCGCGCGAACTCGATCCCGCCTGCCAAACTTGGGGACTGCCAATACGAAGCTGGAG
>JAPPKR010000216.1 GCA_028819835.1 bacterium
GGCTCAGGAGGTCCGACCGCATGTTCTTGGGGAGTCGCACGTTGGCCAGGATCATGTTCATGATCTCCTCATCGATCTCCCCCTCCTTGATGAGTCTCACCGGCGGGATACGGAGACCCTCCTGGTAGTTCTCCCTGGCCTGGGCGTAGAAACTGCCCGGCACCGTTCCCCCCACATCCAGGTGGTGGGCCCGGTTGGCTCCCCATCCGATCACCTTGCCCTCGTAGAAGATGGGCGTCACCATCGTCACATCCGGCAGATGAGACCCGCCCCGGAAGGGATCGTTGAGGATGATGGAGTCGCCGGGGCGGAAATGGTCGGCGCCCACCTCGTCGATGGAGTAGTTCACCGAATAGGGAAGAGAGCCGAGGTGGATGGGCAGGAACTCCCCGTGGCTGACCAACTCGGTCTGGGCATTGAAGATCCCACAGGAGTAGTCGTTGCCTTCGTTGAAGATGGTGGAACTCGACGTCTGTCGCATCGTGATTCCCATCTCCCGGGCGCCGGCGGCCAAACCGCTGGTCACCACCTCGACGGTGACCGGATCGACCTGGTGACGGCTCATGGCAGGTCCACCACGATGGCGCCGGTGTCATGCACCCGGACCTCGCCGAAGGGCAGGTAGGTGGTGGAGTCCAACTGCTGGATCACCGAAGGAGTGGCCACCCGCTGTCCGGGCTCGAGGTCCTCCCGGTGGTATATGGGCACCATCTCCGCCTCACCCCGGACCGAGACCACCCGGCGATGGGATCGGGGCTCGGCTTCACCCGACGCGGCCGCGTCACCGCCCAACAGCGGTTTGGGCGTGGCGCCGAGGCCGGTGAGCCTCACGTTCACCAGGTCGACCAGGTCGTCTCCGAGCGAGTGCCCGTATCGGGTTCGGTGAGCGAGGTGGAAGTCGGCGATCGCCCGGCTCAGGGTGGAAGCATCGGGGCGGAGCGATGAGAGGGGCACGTTCAGTTCATAGGCCTGACCGGCGTAGCGCATGTCGAGGCTGGCCCGGAGGGTCCGGTTCTCGTCCGGGATGCTGTCCTCATCCAGTTCGCGTTGCGCTTCGGAGGCCAGCGCAGAGAGCGTCTTTCCCAGATCCGAGGGATCCAGACGGGCCACGCGGGCTCGAAGGGTGGCCACCAGGTCATGCCGGACATCGGAAGCGAGGATCCCGAGCGCCGAGTTGCAGCCCGGGATGGGAGGAATCACCACCCGGCGCAGGGCAAGTTCCTCGGCGATGTGCACCCCGTGGGTGGGTCCCGCGCCGCCGAAGGGCACCAGCGCGAAATCTCGGGGGTCCCGGCCCCGCTCGATGGAGACGGTGCGCAGGGCGTGCATCATGTTGGCGTTGACCAGCCGGACGATCCCCACCGCCGCGTCGACGACCGAGAGCCCCAGGGGCTTCCCCACATGCTCTTCGATGGCCCGGGCGGCCAGGTCGATGTCGGGGTATATCTCACCGCCCATCTGGAAGTCCGGGTCGTAGACGCCCAGCACCAGGTTGGCGTCGGTGACGGTGGGCAACTCCCCTCCCCGGCCGTAGCAGGCCGGCCCCGGATCCGATCCCGCCGAATCCGGGCCCACCGACACCCTCCCGAAGCCATCCACCTTGGCGATGCTCCCCCCGCCGGCGCCTACGGTGTGGATGTCCAGGGTGGGGTACGACACCGAGTAGCCGCCGATCTCGAAGTCGAGTCGGGTGTCGGGCTCGCCGTCCGTGATCCCGGCCACATCACAACTGGTCCCACCCATGTCGAGGGTGAGCAGGTGGGTCTCCCCCAGCAACCGTCCAAGATAGGCGGAGGCCATCACTCCCCCGGCCGGTCCCGACAAAAGGGTCAGGATGGGAAAAGAGGCGGCCCGGTCGGGGCGCACCAAGCCGCCGTTGGACTGCATCATCTGCAACCACACATAGAGCTTGCTCTCGGCCAACTCGGCGCGGAGGCGGCTGAAATAGCTCCTCACCAGGGGAGTCAGGTAGGCGTTCATCACGGTGGTGCTCGTGCGTTCATACTCCCGGTGAAGAGGGAGCGCCTCCGAGGAGATGGTTATGTCCTCCGAGAGTCCCGGGAGTTCTTCGGCCAGGATCTGTCGGGTTCGAAGCTCATGGGCCGGGTTCATGAATGAAAAGAGGTAGGAGACCGCGATCGACTCCACCCCGGCTTGACCGATCTTCCGGGCCGCGGCCCTGACCGCCTGCTCGTCGAGGGGCGTCACCTCGCTTCCGTCTGCAGCCGTCCTCTCGGGGATCTCGAACCGGAGGGGGCGGGGCACGACCGGAGCGGGGATCTTTTCGTAGATGTCGAAGAGAGTGGAACGGTGGGTTCGGCGTATCTCCAGCACGTCGCGGAAACCCTGGGTGGTCAGCAGGGCAGTCCTGGCGCCGGACCTGGTGAGGACCGCATTGGTGGCCAAGGTGGTGCCGTACCCGACGGTCTCCAAACGGTCGCGGTCGGTAGCTTTGGCGAGGGCCGCAAGAAACCCGGGAGTCGGATCGGGATAGGTGGTCAACGCCTTGGCCTGGACCAGTTCGCCGGTGGACTCGTCGATGGTGACCACGTCGGTGAAGGTCCCCCCGATGTCTACCGCAGCCCTGGTCATGCCGAGTACTCCGCCAGGTCGAGACTCTCCCGGATCCGCCTGGCGATCAGACGCTCGTCCGAGATCATGGCCGCTTCCAGTTCCCGGGCGAAGGGAATGGGCGTCGCCTTGCTGCCGGCCCGAAGGGGCGGGGCGTCCAACTCGTCGAACCCCTCGGCAACCACCCTGGCGACCAACTCCCCCGCCCAGCCTCCTCTCTCCACGGCTTCGTGGGCAACCACCAACCGATGGGTGTGGGAGAGGGACTCCAGGACCAACTCGACGTCCATGGGCACCAGGGTCCTCAGGTCGATCACCTCCACCGAGACGCCCTCCTCCTCCATCTCCAGGGCCGCCGCCAAGGCCTGATGGACGGACTTGCCCACCGCCGCCACGGTGACGTCATCCCCCCGACGCCTGACCACTCCCTGTCCGAGCGGGATGGGCGCCACCGGGTCGGTGACCATTCCGGTGGTCCTGTACAGCGCCCGGTGCTCGACGAACAGCACCGGATGCTCCAGGTCCACCGAGGTCTTGAAGAGGCCCTTGACGTCCTGGGGCACCGACGGCACCACCACCGCCAGTCCGGGAACGTGCAGGAACCAACTCTCCAGGGTCTGGGAGTGCTGGGAGCCGTGGTGGGTGCCGGAGCCCCCCTGGGTCCGTATGACCATCGGCGCCCGCAGTTGGTCGCCCGACATGTAGCGCATCTTGGCGGCGTGATTCACGATGGCGTCCATGCCGCAGGCGACGAAGTCCATGAACATCACCTCGACGATGGGCCGCATCCCCATCACCGCCGCGCCCACCCCGGCGCCCAGCATCGACTGCTCGGCGATCGGCATGTCGCGAACCCGGTGCTCGCCGAACCGGCGAACGAAGTCCTGGGTGGCGCGGAACACCCCTCCGTACGATCCGATCTCCTGTCCCATGATGAACACCCGGTCGTCTGCGATCAGCGCCTCGGCCTGGGCCTCCCGCACGGCCTCGATGAAGGTGATCTCCCGCATCAGTAGCTCCCCTCCAGCGCGGTCTGCGGATCAGCGAACGGAGACTCGGCGGCGAACCTGGCTGCATCATCGATCTCTTCGTCCACAGCGGCCTCGATGCCGGCGAGGGCGCCGGGCTCCAGTCGGCCGGACACGGCCTGGCGGAAGCGGTGGAGCGGATCGTTCCGGCGGGCCTCTTCCACCTCCTGGCGCTCCCGGTAGAGATGCTCGGCGTCGCCCAGATTGTGCCCTCGCCACCGGTAGCACTTGGCCTCGATCAGGGTGGGGCCATCCCCGGCCCGGGCGCGTTCCACCGCGGCCTCGGCCGCCCCATACACCGAGAAGACGTCGATCCCGTCCACCACCACCCCCGGCATCCCGTAGCCCTCCGCCCGCGACGCGATATCGGGGTTCAGCTGCATCTGGTCGGCCCGGAAGGAGTGAGCGTATCCGTTGTTCTCCACCACGAACACCGCCGGCAGCCGCCAGATGGCCGCCAGGTTGAGCGTCTCGTGAAAGACCCCCTGGCCGACCGCCCCGTCTCCCAGGAAGGCCACGGCGACTCTCGAATCCCCCTTCAGGTCGAAGCTCAGGGCCGCTCCGGTGGCGAGCAGGCCGCTTCCCCCGATGATGGGACTCTGACCGATGAACCCGTGGCGGGTGCTGACGATGTGCATCGATCCGCCCTTTCCCCCGCAGTACCCCGTGGCCCTGCCCCACAACTCGGCGCAGATCGGTCCGAGCTCGGCGCCCTTGGCTATCGCATGCCCGTGCCCGCGGTGAGTGGAGGCGACCACGTCATCGGCCCGGAGAGCGGCGCACACCCCGGCCGGGATTGCTTCCTGTCCCATCGAGGAGTGGAAGGGCCCATACAGGTCTCCGGCGAGATGGGCTCGTTCCATCGTCACCTCGAACCGGCGGATGGTGTACATGGTCCGGAAGACGTCGAGGAGTTGGGCGTCGCTCAAACCGCGAAGAACGCCACCCCTTTCGGGGGAGCCGCCATCCCGGTCGCCGAGGGGAGGGGAGGTGACCGAGGAGATGAGGCCGGCGCCTTCGGTCATGATCCCACCCCTGCAGCCATTCTCCCGTCATGGTCCCCGCCCGCGCTCACCACGCCCTGGTCGACCAGGTCCTCGATCGCTTCCGGCGAGTAGTTCATCTTCTTCATCAGGACCTCGGCGGTGTGCTCCCCCAGCATGGGAGCGGACTGGTTCGGATGGCGCCAGCCGCTGAGCTTCACGGGGCTGGTCAAGTAGGAGAGATCACCCAGGACGGGGTGCCGGTACTGCCGCACCATGTCCCTCGCCAGGACCTGCGGGTCCGTGAACACCTCGGCGATGTCATTGACCGGAGCGACCGGGAGATCGTATGTCTCCGTCATCTCCAGCCATTCGGCCTTGGTCCGGCGAGCGAACTCGGTGGTCAGGATCTCCTCCACGAAGGACCGGTGCTCCAGGCGGGCGGCGTTGTCCCTTGTGCGCGGGTCTTCCTTGAGGTCGGGACGCCCAATGGCGTCACACAGGTTTCTCCAGAACTTGTCGCCCCGGGCTGCCACCACCACGAAGCCATCCCTCACCTCCAGGGCCTGCCAAGGCACGATGTGAGCATGGGCGGTCCCCCGCCGCTCGATCACCGCCCCGGTGTTCAGGTGGTCGAAGGCGTCATAGGAGAGCATGGAGACCAAAGCATCGAGCATCGAGATGTCGGCGTGCTGGCCCTCTCCATGAAGCTCCCGGCCCACCAGGGCGCCCAGCACCGCCAGGGCGGTGAAGATCCCGCCGCAGATGTCGGCTATGGGAATCCCAACCCGCGCCGGGGGTCCGTCTCCCGGGCCGGTCATGTCCAGCAAGCCGCTGTAAGCCTGCACCACCAGATCGAAGGCCGGACGGTCGCGGGCAGGCCCGGTGGCGCCGAAGCCGGTGATCGAGACGGTGATGATCCGGGGGTTGTGCCGGGAAAGACTCTCAGGATCGATCCGCAGCCGTTCCATGACCCCGGGACGGAAGTTGTCGATCACCACGTCCGAGGTGGCCACGAGGTCGCAGAAGATCTCTCGCCCCGCCTCGCTCTTGAGGTCCAGCACCATGCTCTTCTTCCCGCGGTTCATCTGCAGGTGAATGGCGCTCTCGGATCCCACCGGGGTGATCTTCGGGTTCCGGGCCGCATCGCCCCAGGGAGGCTCGATCTTGATCACCTCGGCGCCCAGATCGGCGAGAATCATCCCTCCGTAGGTGCCGGCGATCACCTGGCCCAGTTCCAGGACTGTCACACCCGAGAGCATTCCCTTCATTCCGGTCCCGGCCTTCCCGGTCGCGTCTGCGTGCAGATCAAACCGTCAGTCCTCCTTGATGGTCTCCATCACCCGCTGGCAGACTTCCAGCACCTGATCAATCTCGGCCTGGCTCTGGGCAGCGTTGGTGAAGCCCAGGTGATAGGGGGTGATGTATATCCCGTGGGCCACCAGTCCCAGGTAGAAGGTCCCCGCCATCTCCCGGTCGCTGGCCAGCACATCGCGGATGGTGCGCACCGGTTCTTCGGCGAAGTACACCCCGAAGATGGGGCCCTGGCCGGTGGCTTGGACCGGCAGTCCCAGGTTGGCGCCGATCTTCTCGATGCCCTTTCGCACCTGCTCGCCGGTCTCCTCGAGGTTCTCGTAGACGCCGGGTTTCTCCAGTTCCGAAAGCATGGCAATCCCCGCCGCCAGCGAGGCCAGGTTGGTCTGGAAGGTCCCCGACTGGAAGATGGTGACCCGCCTGTCGTCGGCGTCCCGGGGGGGAGTGACGACCTGGTCCATGACGTCCCGGCGTCCTCCGAAGGCGCCCATCGGAAGTCCTCCTCCGATGGTCTTGGCCAGCGCCACCAGGTCCGGGGTGACTCCCGTGACCGCCGTGCTTCCCCCCAAGGCCACCCTGAACCCCGTGATCACCTCGTCGAAGATCAGCAGGATGCCGTGGCGAGCGGTGACCTCCCGAAGCGCTTCCAGGAACCTCTGGTCGGCCACGATCCCCGCCATCCAGGTCCCCCCGACCGCTTCCACGACCACCCCGGCCAACTCCGAGGCGTGTTCCTCGATCAGGGCCACCGCGGCGTCGGTGTTGTTGAACGGGAGGACCACGGTGTCGTCCAGAACGCTCTGGGGTATCCCGGCTCCCTCGGGAAGGGAGACCGGACGCTCCTCGGGTCCGGCGAAGGAGGTCCCGCTGACCAGCAGGTTGTCGTAGCCGCCGTGGAAATTGCCCTCGAATTTGCCGATCTTCTGCCTGCCGGTAAAAGCGCGGGCCACCCGCATCGACATGTGCACCGCCTCCGAGCCGGTGTGGACGAAGCGAATCATCTCCATGTGCGGCATGTGCTTTCGAATCTTCTCCGCCAGAACCAGGTTGTTGGGAGAGGGCGCGATGGTGCTGGTGCCCGACGAGAGTTGCTTGGCCACCGCATCCATCACCGCGGGCGGTGAGTGTCCCAGGATGTGAGGGCCTCCTCCGATCAACGAGTCGATGTATTTGTTCCCGTCCACATCCCAGAGAAAGGGGCCGCGCGCCCCTTCCACATACAAGGGATACGGGGGACGGAAGCCGGCGTTGCCGGGGACCCCGCCAGGCAGGTGTCTCCTGGCTTCCTCGTAGAGTCGCAGAGATCCGGGCGTGCGTTGCGTGTACAGGTCTACGAACTTTGATCGGGCGTCTGTCATGGCAGTTTCTCTCCTGTGTTCAATCGGGCGGCGCGCAATTC
>JAPPKR010000177.1 GCA_028819835.1 bacterium
AGCAGGTAGGCGCCCAGGTCCACCTTCCGCGGCGTCACCTGCTCCTTGAAGAACAGCTTCACCCCGTCGGCAATGGTCTGGAGGATCCCCCACGGCCCCGCCCGGGCAGGCCCCACGCGGTTCTGCATGTCCGCCACGATTTTTCGCTCCAACCAGATGTTGACGATGGTGAGCACCACCAACAGGGCGAACACCCCCACCACGCGAGCAGCCACCAATAACAGATCCACCCAGTCCATCAGAGGGTTGTCACCAGGAAATAGAGCGCTGCCACGGCCTAGGTGAAAGATTAGAAACGCCCACCCCCATTACAAAACCCTCCCTCCCGACCTCGAAACCCGCTTGCCGACGCCATCGGTGGCGCGGCCTCTTCCGCAACCCGGCTTGCAGAAAGAGGGCGGTGGGGATGCCAAGCGTCCTGCCAACCGGGTTAACATTATGTAAAAACCAGCGGCGGTGTCACTTTGCGATACCGAATCCCCCGAGCCCAGGAGGCGTCCCTTGAACTCGTCCCCCATCCCCTCCGACCTGGACATCGCCCAAGCCGCCCAGGTAATTCCCATCACCGAGATAGCCGACCGTGTGGGAATCCGAACCGATGAGCTGATCCCCTACGGGCACGACAAGGCCAAGGTGCACCTCGACATCCTGAAGCGGGTTCGCAATCGCCCGCGGGGCCGCTACGTGGACGTGACCGCCATCACTCCGACTCCCCTCGGGGAGGGTAAGACCACCACCACCATCGGCCTGACCCAGGGCCTGGGAGCCCGGGATCGAAACGTGATGGCCTGCATCCGCCAGCCCAGCATGGGTCCCACCTTCGGGATCAAGGGAGGAGCAGCGGGAGGCGGCTACAGCCAGGTGATCCCCATGGAGGAGTTCAATCTTCACCTCACCGGGGACCTGCACGCCATCGGGGTGGCCCACAACCTGGCGGCCGCCGCCATCGACGCCCGCTGGTACTTCGAGGAGAGGCTCAGCGACGCGAAACTGGCGGAGAGGGGACTGAAGCGTCTGAATATCGACCAGCACCGCATCCTGTGGCGGCGGGTCGTCGACGTGAACGACCGGGCGCTTCGCAGCATCGTGCTGGGTCTGGGAGGCCGGGCCGACGGCCTGCCGCGGGAAACCGGCTACGACATCACGGTGGCGAGCGAGATCATGGCCATCCTGGCGCTGGTGGACGGACAGGACTACGCCTCAGCGCTCCGCAACCTGAGGGAGCGTTGCGGAAAGATCGTGTTCGGCACATCCAAGGGCGGGGACCCGCTCACCCTTGAGGATCTGGGGGTGGCGGGAGCGGTGACCGTGCTGATGAAGGACGCCCTTCACCCGACCCTGATGCAGACCCTGGAGGGACAGGGGGTCTTCGTGCACGCCGGACCCTTCGCCAACATCGCCCATGGCAATTCCTCGGTGCTGGCCGACAGGGTGGCCCTCCAACTGGCTGACTACGTGGTCACCGAGTCGGGGTTCGGCGCCGACATGGGAATGGAGAAGTTCTTCAACATAAAATGCCGGACCTCGGGGCTGGTCCCGGACTGCGTGGTGCTGACCACCACCATCCGGGCTCTCAAAGCCCAGGGAGGAGGACCGCCGGTGAGACCGGGACGGCCCCTGCCCAGAGCCTACGTCGAGGAGAACCTGGAGTTGCTGGGAGAGGGCGTGGCGAACCTCCAGGCCCACCTCAACAACGTGAAGCAGTTCGGAGTGCCTGCCGTGGTGGCGGTGAACGTGTTTCCCACCGACACCGAGCGGGAGATCGAATACCTCCGGGCGGCGGCCTCCGAGGCCGGAGCCCATGCCGTCGCCGCCACCACCCACTGGGCCAACGGAGGCCAGGGCGCCCTGGAGATGGCCGAGGCGGTCGAGGACGCCTGCACCGTACCGGGCGACTTCTCCCTGCTCTACCCCGACGAACTGTCCCTCAAGGAGAAGATCTCGACCATCGCCCGGAAGGTCTACGGCGCGGCGGATGTCTCGTACACCGCCCTGGCCAACCGTCAACTCGCCCAGTACGAGCAGGCCGGGTTCGGTGATCTGCCGATCTGCATGGCCAAGACCCACCTCTCGATCAGCCATGACCCCAGTCTCAGAGGGGCCCCGCGGGGATACACGCTGCCCATCCGGGAAGTGCGCGCCTCGGTGGGGGCCGGGTTCATCTACCCGTTGGTCGGGGCGGTGCGCACCATGCCCGGACTGTCGTCGGCGCCGGCCTATCTCAACGTGGATCTCGACTCGTCCGGAAAGGTGGTGGGCCTGTTCTGAGATCGGCCGGGCGGCCGCTCGAATCTCCGTGTCGAACGGCGAGTCCCTTCTTTACAGATTGCTAAAATGCTCCCTAGGGGGCCGACCCAGCCCCTTCAAGTCAAGGAGAGTCAACTATGGGAAAAAAGACCCGGCTGACCCATCCGCTGGTGCGACAGAACGGCGCACTTCGACAAGCCACCTGGGCCGAGGCCCTGGCCGCGGCGGCCAGTGGCCTGGGCGGGGTGCGCGATGCTCACGGCGGAGAGGCGATAGGGCTGTTTTCCTGCTCCAAGGCCACCAACGAGACCAACTATCTGGCACAGAAGTTCGCTCGGGTGGTGTTGAGCACCAACAACGTAGATTCCTGTAACCGGACCTGACACGCTCCCAGCGTCGCCGGTCTGGCGACGGTTTTCGGAGCCGGAGGGGGAACCAGTTCCTATGAGGAGATGGATGACGCAGAGGTGGTGATCCTGTGGGGATCGAACGCCCGGGCCGCACATCCCATCTTCTTTCACCGGATCATCCGGGCGGTCCGCCGCGGCGCCACCTTGTTCTGCGTGGACCCTCGGCGGAGCGAGTCCGCGGAATGGGCCGACCTGTGGCTGGGAATCGACGTCGGGTCCGACATCGCCCTCTCCAACGCGGTGGCCCGCGAGATCCTGGCAAACGGACTGGAGAACCGGGAGTTCATCGAGCGGGCGACCCTCAACTTCGACGAATACGCCGAAAGCGTGGAGGAGTGGACCCTCGAACGCGGCGAGGAGGTCACCGGCGTACCCGCCGAAGCCATCCGCTCCCTGGCCCATACCTACGCAAAGGCCGATCGCGCCCAGTTGTGCTGGACGCTGGGAATAACCGAGCATCACAACGCCACCGACAATGTGCTGGCTCTCATCAACCTGGCCCTGCTCTGCGGACACGTGGGCCGCTACGGGTCGGGCCTGGTGCCCCTCCGGGGCCAGAACAACGTGCAGGGGGGCGGCGACATGGGGGCGATCCCCAACAAGTTCCCCGGTTTCCAGGACGTCGAGTCCGACGAGATCCGGGGCCGTTTCGAAGCGGCATGGCAGGCGTCCGTCCCGCCTCGCAAGGGACTTCACCTCACCCAGATGTTCGAAGCCATGGAAGAGGGACACCTGAGAGGCCTGTATGTCATCGGAGAGAATCCCGCCGAGTCCGAGGCCGACGTCAACCGGGCCCGCGGCCTCCTGGAGGGACTGGATTTCATAGTGGTCCAGGACATCTTCCTGACCCGGACCGCCCAGATGGCCGACGTGGTGTTCCCGGCCGCGGCCGACTGGTGCGAGGCCGAGGGCACTGTCACCTCCAGCGAACGGCGGGTGCAGCGGGTGCGTCCCGCACTCCGGCCTCCGGGCGAGGCCCGCACCGACTCCCACATCATCTGCTCCCTGGCCACCGCCATGGGTCACGAATGGGGTCTCCCCGCCGCCGAGGAGGTCTGGGACGAGATGCGCAGCCTCTCCCCCATGCACCGGGGTATGGCGTACAGTCGATTGGAGAAAGACGGGCTCCAGTGGCCCTGCTACGACGAGGATCACCCCGGTGAGTTGTTCCTCCACTCCCGCCTGTGGGCAGACCCGCCGGGCGGTCCGCTGGCCCCCTTCACCCCGGTGGAGTGGGCGCCCCCGGTGGACCGGCTGACCGAGGACTTCCCCATCCGGCTCACCACCGGACGTCACCTCGACTCCTACAACACGGGGGTCCAGAGCGGTTCCATGAAGTCCCCGATCCGGATCGGCGGCACCATCGACATCTCACCCGAGGACTGCTCTGAGTGGGGGGTCTCGGAGGGAGAAGAGGTACGGGTCACGTCCCGGAGAGGATCGATCACCGTTCCCGCCCGGGTGGACGGGAGCCTGCGGCCCGGGCTGGTCTTCATGTCCCTTCACTTCCCTGAGGAAGTCGACATCAATCAACTCACCATCGAAGCGTGGGATCCGAAGAGCGGCACCGCCGAGTTCAAGGCCACCGCGGTGCGAGTGGAGAAGATGCCTGCTCCGGTTGGCTAGCATCCGCCCACCGATCTCCTTATGGACCTGCGCTTCACAGATGCTCAACCCACCGCAGCCGAGCGGGAGGCGGTGGAGTCGGTCCTCGGCCCGGCCGGGGTGGAGAGCCACCAGCGGGTCCGGACCGCCTCCAATCTCAGGATCTTCGCCACGGGGATGCAGAGCGTCGCCGATCGACGCCACCTCCTGCTGCCGGCCCTGGAGACCGTCCAATCCGAGATAGGTTGGGTCTCGGAGGGAGCGCTGATGCACATCTGCCGGGAACTGTCGGTCCCGCCAGCCGAAGCTTGGGGAGTCGCCACCTTCTATTCCCTGATCTCGGTCGACCCTTCCCCACCGGTTGTTGTCCACGTCTGTGACGACATCGTCTGTCGCAGGGCCGGGGCCCTGGAGTTGATGGAAGGTCTGGAAGCCAACGGCCGGATACCCAACACCCGTTGGCTGCCTTCGCCCTGCCTGGGCCAGTGCGACCGCGCCCCTGCGGCCTACGTCCAGCGGGCCGGAAAAGAAGACCAGGTCCTGTCCTCCATCGATCCGGCGTCGCGACCCATGGGACCGGACGGGAGCATCCTCTCGACGAACGGTCAGACGGGCACTTCGGCTGTGCCCCAGGCGGGAGAACCGCATCTCCGGCTTCTGCGGAGGGTGGGAACCGTGGACCCCCGGTCCCTCGACTCCTACCTGGATGCGGGCGGCTACCGGGCCTTGGAGGAGGCGGTGCAGATGGGACCTGCCGCGCTGGTGGCCGAGGTCAAGGCGTCAGGCCTTCGGGGACGGGGCGGGGCGGCATTCCCCGCCTGGATCAAGTGGGAGGCGGTGGCCAACTCCCCCGACCCGGTCCGCTACCTGATCTGCAACGCCGACGAGTCGGAGCCCGGCACCTTCAAGGACCGGGTGCTGATGGAGGACGATCCCTTCTCGGTGATCGAGGCGATGACCATCTCCGGTTATGCGGTCGGCGCACGCCAGGGCTATCTGTACATCAGGGGGGAGTATCCCTTGGCCACCCGGCGCCTCCGGTCGGCCATACACCAGGCGCGGAGGGCAGGTTTCCTGGGAGAGTCGATGAGAAACGGGATCTCCTTCGACATCGATCTCCGCCGCGGGCAGGGCGCCTACATCTGCGGGGAGGAAACCGCCCTGATGAACTCCATCGAAGGCCTGCGGGGAGAGCCCCGCAACAAGCCGCCCTTCCCCACCGTTTCGGGACTGTTCGGAAAACCGACCGTCATCAACAATGTGGAGACGCTCTGCAACGTCCTCGACATCGTCACCGACGGGGGGAGCACCTTCGCCTCGATGGGCACCCCCCAGTCAACCGGGCCCAAGCTCTTCTGCCTGTCCGGTTCAGTGCGCCGTCCCGGGACCTACGAGGTGGAGTTCGGCGCCACTCTGGGCGATCTGATCGCCTTGGCCGGAGGATTACCCGAGGGCCGTAGGCTGCGGGCCGTCCTCCTGGGGGGCGCCGCCGGCTCCTTCGTGCTTCCCGACCTCCTGGAGATGCCGCTCACCTTCGAGGCGGCCTCCGAAGCCGGGGTCTCCCTGGGGTCCGGGGTGATCATGGCCTTCGACCAGCACACCGACTTCGGAGACATCCTGGCGAGAATCGCCGCCTTCTTCCGTGACGAGACCTGCGGACAGTGCGTTCCGTGCCGGGTTGGTACTGTACGGGTCGAAGAGGCGCTGGCCAGAATACGGCGCGACCCCCAGCCCGGAGACTTGGAACTGATCGAAGAAATCGACCTGGCCATGAGGGACGCATCCATCTGCGGTCTGGGGCACACCGCCGCCATCGCGCTGCGCTCGGCTCTTGAACTTGGACTGCTGGAATGACCCGACCCGAGACCACCGAGACTCAACAAACCGTGAGCCTGACCATCGACGGCTCCCCGGTGGAGGTCCGGCCGGGCGCCACCCTCCTGGAGGCGTGCCGCCAGATGGGCACCGAGGTGCCGACCCTCTGTTATCTGGAGACCCTCACCCCGGTGAACGTGTGCCGGATCTGCGTGGTGGAGGTGGAACGCAACCGCACCCTGGTCCCCGCATGTTCACGGATCGCCGAGGAGGGCATGGTGGTGAAGACCGACTCCGACAGGGTCCGCCACAGCCGGAAGATGATCCTGGAATTCCTGGGCTCCTCGGTCGACCTCTCGGCGGCCGAAGACGAAGTCGGAGAGTGGATGCGCCAATACGAAGCCGAGCCGGACCGCTACGGCCCGCAGTCGGAGCCCAGCGCTGCCGGGGAGAGGGACCGGCGCCATCCGGGACATCACGGCGAGGTAAACGGCCGGACCGCCGAAGGCGTTCATCAGCCGACCAAGGTGGACAACACCCTCTATGTCCGCGACTACTCCCGCTGCATCCTCTGTTACAAATGCGTGGAGGCGTGCGGGATCGACGCGCAGGGCACCTACGCCATTGCGGTGGCCGGCCGGGGTTTCGACGCCCGGATCTCAACCGAGATGGACCTTCCCCTGGGAGACGGGGCCTGCGTGTTCTGCGGCAACTGCATCGGGGTCTGCCCCACCGGCGCTCTCATGTTCCGCTCCGAGTGGGAATTGCGGCGGGCGGAGATGTGGGACCCGGACGCCCAGTCGGTCACCCGGACGGTCTGCTCCTACTGCGGGGTGGGCTGCAACCTGGAGCTGCACACCCAGGACAACCGGATCGTGAAGGTGACCTCCCCCCAGGACCACGACGTCACCAGCGGCCATCTGTGCATCAAGGGCCGGTTCGGCTACGACTACGTCCAGAATCTGGGCGATGTGGACCGAAGCTCGATCGACGAGGTGTTGGCCGCCGCCCGCCGGCCCGCTCCCGAGTAGCCGGGGCGTTCAGGTCAGGGCGGGAGTCCTCCTCCGGAAGTGATCCCGGATCCGCGATCCCGTGAGGGCGACGAAGAACAGGGACACCGAGATGACTACGATGCTGGCCGAGGCGGCCGTCGAGAATTGATAGCTGATCACCAGGCCGCTCACCACCGAGAAGACCGCTATCACGGCGGAGA
>JAPPKR010000201.1 GCA_028819835.1 bacterium
TGACGAAGGCCGACATGACGGTGACCGTCACCATGATCACCACCAGCGCGGTGAAATGATTGCGGCTGAAGCGCACCATGAGCCGGCCCACGGCCGTGGTGGCGCCGGTCCTCTGCAGCCCGGCGCTGAGGATGAACATGGCGGCCACCGTCAGCGTGGCCGGGTTGCTGAAACCCGAGAACCCCTCCTGCACTGTTACCAGGCCGAGAACCAGCAGCACTCCGAGACCCAGCATGGCCACTATGTCCAGGGGGTACTTCTCGGAGACGAACAAGGCCACGATCCCGATCAGGATCCCCAGCACGATGAACCCTTCGGCGGTCATTTCAGAACGAGTTGACGGCGAGCTTGGCTGGTCCCGATCATTAATCGCCGCACAACCTTCGAAGATTAGGAGTGGCAGTCGCCAAAGGCGTCGCCCTATCGGCCGTGGCGGTCAATTCGGGTCCGAGGGCGGAGACGCCTTGTTGGCCGTCGTGGAAGGGAGGGGAAGGCGGATAGTCACGGTGGCGCCCTGCCCGGGCCCGGCGCTCTCCAAGGAGACCGTGCCCCCATGCGCCTCGACGATGGTCCGGGTGATGGCCAGTCCCAGGCCTTTCCCGTCAACTTCCCGATTGCGGGACCGGTCGGTGCGGTAGAAGCGGTCGAACAGGCGGGGAAGGTCTGCGGGGTCGACCCCGATCCCGTCATCGGCAACCGAGATGGCCAACCAGTTGTCGTCTTCCAGGTCCGCCGAGATCCCGATGCTCCCACCGGGATCGGTGCTGTTGATGGCGTTGCTCACCACGTTTCCCAGTGCCTGGCTCATGCGCACCCGGTCGAGGTCCATGTCCGGGAGGTCACCGGATGCCCGGAGCAACAACTCGATCTCTCGGGCCCGGGCCTGTGGCTGCCAGCGTTCCACCTCCGTGGTGAGCAGTTCGCAGATCGAACCGGGTTGGACGACGAGCCTCAACTCGCCGTGGTCGGTCTCTGCCAGCCAGTTCAGATCGGTTACCAGACCGCGCAGGCGGTCCACCTCTCCGATGATGTGTTCGGAGGCGTCCTCGGGCGTCTGAAGCCCGTCGCGGAGCCCCTTCGCCTCCAGTTGGATGACGCTCAGCGGGGTGTTCAGTTCATGAGAGACGTCGTTGATGAGCCGCTTGCGGAGGTTGCGCTGGGTTTCCAGGGCAGTGGTCATCTGGTTGAAAGCGGCGCTCATCCGCCCCAGTTCGTCCGATGAGGTGACGGGAAGCCGGGTGGTGTCGCCCTGGGCGATCGCCTGGGTCGCCTCTGTCAAGGCCGTCACCGGGGCGGTGATCCGCTTGGACATCCAGGCGGCCAGCAGTATGCCGGCGCCTGCGGTCAGCAGACCGCCGATCAGGCTCACGGTCAGGATGGTGCTGAGGAACCCGTGGGACTCGGTCGAGAGGAACTCCTGGTTCACATCCAGGTAGAGGCGGCCCACCGGTTGGTTGGCGTTCAGGTCGAATAGGGTCTCGCTGCGCCCATCCAACTCCGGCGCCGCGGTTCCGGGCGACAGTTCGGACAGGTTGTCCACCACCACCCGGCCGTCGGCGTCCACGATCACCACTCGCACCGGATCATGGTGGAACGACTCGGAGGACCCATGCTCACCCCCCTCGGATCCCTCTCTCACCGGGGGTCCACCAGAGATGTATCCGGCTTCCGCCAGCGGCCCGTCCACCGTCTGCCAACCACCGGCGTCGGTGTATTCCCGGCTCAGATTGCGGGCCAAACGGCTCGCCTCTTCCTCGCCTATCCGGTCCACGAACACGTCCAGGCGTGCCTGGGTCGTGTAGTAGCCGATGCCGACTCCGATCAGGATGGTGAGGACGATGACCAGGACGATCGCCCCCATGATCCGCCAGCGGAGCGACATCAGCGGTCCTCTGTCACGAACTTGTAGCCGGCGCCGTACACGGTCCGGATGGGCTGGTGGCCGCCCCGGTCGATCTTCTTCCGCAGGCGGGCCACCTGGCTGTCGATAGCCCGTTCGTACCCCTCGAAGTCGTAGCCGAAGGTGAGGTATATCAACTGGTAGCGGGTGAGTACCTGGTTGGGATGGCGCATGAAGGTCGACAGCAGGGCGAGTTGCGCCTGGGTCAGCGCCACGGGTTCCCCGTCCACCGTTACGCTCCGGGTGGTCTCGTTGAGGGTGATGGCGCCCCTGGTCAGCACCTGCTGGACTCTGTCCCTGACGCGCCGGAGGACCGCGTTGGCCCGCGCCACGACTTCGTCGGGATCGAAGGGTTTGATGATGTAGTCGTCGGCGCCGCTGTCCAGCCCGATAATGCGCTCGGCGGGGGTTTCCCTGGCGGTCAGCATGATGATCGGCACGTCCGACTCGCCACGCAGGGTCCGGCACACCTCCACGCCGTCGAGGAGGGGGAGGTTGAGGTCGAGGATCACCAGGTCCGGAAGCAGGCGGCGGGCCATGGACAGGCCGGACCGACCGTCATGGGCGACCTCGGCCGAGAACCCGGCCCGCTCGAAGTACACCTTCACCCAGTTGGCGATCCTCTCGTTGTCTTCGACAATCAACACTATGTCGTTCATCAGCAGTCCTAACAGGGAGTCAATCCGGAGGGAGATGCCTTTAGGAGAGATCCCACCTGGCCACCGGGTGCGCTCATATTCAGAATATCGCTGTTCGGGTCTTGCCATTTCCTCAAGATCACTCCTTCGCTCCGGTCACCGGTCCCCGATGACGCCACCTCTGATCCTCCGCGTGGAGGCTCCGGTTCCGAATGCTGGAACCGGAGCCTCCGTTGTCGGTGTCCGTACCGGAGCCGTCAGCCGCCGCTGCCTTCGCCGCTGCTGCCGTGCTCTCCGCCGGAGCCGTGTTCGCCGCTGCCTTCGCCGCTGCTGCCGTGCTCTCCGCCGCCTTCGCCGCTGCCGACCTCGGCATGGGGTACCCAGCCGGTGAAGGGTTCAGCCGTGGCGGGAAGGTTGACCGCCAGCACCTGGCCCGGGGCCATGTCCACCGGGGTGGTCGGACCGAGTTCCGTCCCGTTCGAGAGATGGACCTCGATCCTGACCCGGGTCAGGGTGTTGTTGGTCGTGTTCTCCACGGTGCCCTTGAAGGAATTGGTCGAGGGGTCGTAGTTCAGGATCAACCGGGCGCCGGCCCGGACGGTGTCGAAGGTCTCATTCAAGGCCAGCATGTTTCCGCTGCCCTCTTCACCACCGGAGGATCCGGTCTCCGAGCCTTCGCCGCCGCCTTCGCTGCCGCCTTCGCCACCGGGACCGTGCCCTTCGCCCCCAGCGCCTTCGCCACCGCCGCCTTCACCGCCCTCGCCTCCTGTGTGAGGCACGGGGCCGGAGCCGGCGCAGTCGAAGATCTCCATGTGGACGACGTACCCGTCGAAGGAGACCCCCGCCAGTGACGGTTCACTGGAAACCGCCACCGCAGACGTGGCCGCCTGCCCGGGGCTGAGATGCCCCAGTACGTCCGGGCCGAGTTCCCCGACCGTCGTCGTTCCCGACTTCAGGTGAGGTTCGGCCTGCACGTAGCAGAGGACCTGCGAGGTGGTGTTCTCCACCGTCGAGTAGACCGTCTGGGTTGCGGTGTCGTATCGGGCGGAGATGGCCAGTCCCCCGAGGTTTCCTTCCCACGTCTGTGAGAGGGGAATGATCGGGCTCGACATGGCCGCCTCGTTGAGTTCGGCGCCGCCGCCCTCGGGACTGCCCTCGGGTCCTTCAGCGCCGCCTTCGCCGCCTGATTCGGGTCCTTCGCCTCCGGATTCGTTGCCCTCGGCTCCGCCGCCTTCGCCGCTGCCGACCTCGGCGTGGGGGGTCCATCCGGTGAACGGTTCCGGCGTGGCGGGCAGGGCGACCGCAATCACCTCGCCCGGGGACAGGTCCACGGGAGTGGTCGGACCGAGTTCCACGCCGTTGGAGAGGTGCACCTCGATCCTCACTCGGGTGAGGACGCTGTTGGTGGTGTTCTCCACGGTGCCCGTGAAGGAGTTGCTCGGTGCGTCGTAGCGCATCATCAGCCGGGCGCCTGAGCGGACCGTGTCGAAGGTCTCATCCAAGGCCAGCATGGTTCCGCTGGCCTCTTCGCCTCCGCCGCCGCGTTCGCCGCCGGCCTCCCCAGCGGCGCCGTGCTCGCCAGAGCCTTCAGCGCCGCCGGTCTCCTGGCCGCCCGGGGACTCCGTGTCGTCCCCGCAGGCGACCAGGACCCCCATGCTGAGCATGGCGCCCATCGCCACCCCAATCACGGAGGTCTTGGTCAGAAACTTCTTTAGCTTCATCGCTTCACTCCTTTCGTTGAAGTCTTTGTGATGCCATTCACTCTGGCTAAGGAATGTTGCTGAAATATGTCAGCCAGACTCAGTTGTCCCGAGTACGTGAATTGGGCAAAAGGAGGGGGAGCGATGTGAAGTGTCAGAAGAATCACCGGCCCGCGACTCTGGGAGTGTTGGTGCTCCCGATGGGCTCCCGAGAAGCCAGGGGCGGCGACAGCTAAAAGCCAGAAATCAGGTTTGGCTTGTCGAGTGTCCCGGGGAGATCAGGGGTCCGAAGCGGAGAGGAGAATAGGCCCCATGGCCCCGATCTCCCCTGACTTCGGCATTGGCGGGAAGGGTTGTTATGAACTCTCCGGAGACCGGGCCGCAAAGTAGTCGAGTTGGACTGCGCATGCCTCCTCGACCAGGTGAGGCCCGCTTACCTCGATGTGACGCTGGCCGCTGTTGAGGATGGTGCGGCAACCCACTCCCCGCATGGTCGGGCAGTGGTCGCTCACGCCCGTGATGTCCAGCAGGTCGTGTTCCGACATCGCGTAAACCGTCCGGTTTATCCCGCCCCAGTACATGGCTCCGCTGCACATAGCGCAGGGTTCGCAACTGGTGTAGAGGGTGGCGGTGGCGATCAACTCGGGGTCGAGGGAGGCTACTGCCGCGTTGACGAGGTTGGCCTCGGCGTGGTTGAGGGGATTCCGTTGGTGAACGTCGTGTTCTCGGCTTCGAGGAGGATGTTGCCTTCGGGGTCTGCGAGAAGGGCGCCGAACGCCATGTTTCCCTTGGCGGATGCGCTGGCCGATAGGTGGATGGCCCGGCGCAGGAGCCGTCTTTCCAGTGCGCTCAGGTGTCCTGAGTCCTCTACCCCCATGACATTCATGCTAAACGGAGGGCAAGGTGCTGGGAGCCCCTGCGGGGTATCCATACTTGAGCATTGGTGGATGGAGGAGGAGAAACCCTCAGAGACCTTCGGCGTAAGCTTCCAGGGTCTCCTTGTCGAAGGCGACGAAAGTGACTTGGGCCACCTCCGTGAGTGTGGAGCGAACCGTCTCGATGGCGATGGCGGCGGCGTCTTTGAAGGGGTATCCGTAGACGCCGGTGGAGATGGCCGGAAAGGCGACGGTATTCGCCCCGACCTCGTCGGCGCGGGCCAGTGACTCCCGGTAGCAGGAGGCCAGGAGGTCCGGCTCGCCGCTGGCGCCGCCCCGCCACACGGGTCCGACGGTGTGGATCACCCACCGGGCCGGGAGGTTGAAACCGGGCGTGACCTTGGCCTGCCCCGTCTCGCACCCTCCCAGGGTGCGACAGTATTCGAGAAGTCTGGGTCCGGCGGCTCGGTGGATGGCCCCGTCCACCCCGCCGCCACCGAGCAGGGTGCTATTGGCCGCGTTCACGATTGCGTCCACCTCCAGCTTGGCGATGTCCCCCATGTGGAGGGTGAGGACCGGACCCGAACTCTCAAGAGAAGGCATGATTACGGATTCTGCCTATCCCCTCGACGAGCCTTCACATCGCCAACTGTAGTTACCTCAACCCGCTTGGTCCGGCCGGGCTCGATCGTGGTTGTCTACCCCGTTTGATCCGGGCAACCCTGTCTGTACGGCAGCAAAAGCGGTTCGCGACCTTCGGGGGGTCGGGTAGGGTCAAGGGCCATGGTGGGTACCAATGGGAGTCCCGGGGGACAGTTATTGGATTCAGGCCGCGGGGGCGGTGCGGGGGTCCGCAACTGGGCGTCGATCCTGGACCCCCAGACCAGGAAGCAGGCCTTGGAGACCTCGCGGAGCCAGGTGCTGGCGGGTCCGGTGGCCCTGATGCCCGATGCCCACCTGGGGAAGGGCGCCACGGTGGGGTCGGTGATAGTCACCGAGGACGCGATACTCCCGGCCGCAGTGGGGGTGGACATCGGGTGCGGCATGATCGCCGCGCTCACCGACCGGCGCCTGGCGGACCTTGATTCCCCACAGGAAGTCCTCCGGGACATCCGCCGGGGGGTGCCGGCCGGCTTCGACTGGCACCAGGCCGCCTCCCCGGAGGCTCGACGTTGGCTGGAGGAGAACCCGGTCCCGCACCCGGAGATGGTGCCGAAGGCCAAGGGCGCTGCTGGGAGGGTGGGAAAGCAACTGGGCACCCTGGGTGGCGGGAACCACTTCGTGGAGGTGTCGTCGGATGAACTCGAGCGGCTCTGGATAGTGCTGCACACCGGTAGCCGGGGCATCGGGAACCGGATAGCCACCCACCACATCGCCGCCTCCGCTCGGGTCTGCGCCGCCAGGGGGAGGAGAGCTACCCGGGATCTGGCCTACTACCTGGCCGACGACGACCTGTTCGACGTGTACATCCGGCAGATGCTGTGGGCCCAGTCCTATGCGTGGAGGAACCGGGAACTGATCCTGGACGTGGTCTGGGAGGCGCTCCGGAAGCACCTGGGGACCGTGGAGTTGCTGGAGATGATCAACTGCCATCACAACTACGCCGCTCTGGAATCACATGGCGGCCGCAGGGTGTGGGTGACCAGGAAGGGCGCCATCAGGGCGGGATCCGGAGACCGCGGCGTGATTCCCGGTTCGATGGGGACCGACTCCTACATCGTGCGGGGGCTGGGCAACCCGCTCTCCTACCTCTCCGCCGCCCACGGCGCGGGACGCGTGCACTCCCGGAACCGCGCCAGGAAGCTCTTCACAGCCGAGCAGTTGACCGAGGCGATGGCGGGAAAGGCCTGGGAGGCCCACCGGGCGCGGAAGTTGGTCGACGAGTCCCCGTGGTCATACAAACCGATCGACCAGGTGATGGAGGACCAGGCGGACCTGGTGACCGCCGAGCACCGGTTGGTGGCCAGGATCAACTACAAGGGGACATGACCGGCGATGAATAAACCGACCGTGCCGACCTACAAGCGTCTCGTCATCGCCTGGTTGTTCGTGCCGCTGCATCGGTTCCTGTTCCGGGTCTCCGGCGGCCGGCTCCTGGGCCGCCTGGAGGGAGTGGGGGTCCTCATCCTGACGACCAGGGGACGGAAGAGCGGCAAGCGGCGCTCCT
>JAPPKR010000164.1 GCA_028819835.1 bacterium
GCGGGAGGAACCTGAAAGAACCCGGGCGGGAGGGGCTCGAAGGTCTCCTGTTTGGAGGGTTGGCCGGTGGCGGCCAGGGTGGCCAGGGTGCGTCCGTGGAAAGAGTCCAGGAGAGAGATCACTTCGTAGCGGTGGGCGCCGTGCTTCTTCTGGGCGTACCTCCGCGCCAGCTTGATGGCGGTCTCATTGACGGTGGCCCCGCAGTTGGCGAAGAACACCCGGTCCAGCCCGGAGAGAGCGGACAGCCGTCCGGCCAGGCTCACCATCGGCTCGGTGTAGAAGATGTTGGAGACGTGAACCAGTTCCGACATCTGGGCGCGGGCGGCCTCCGCCACCCTGGGGTTGGCGTGTCCGACCGCTACCACTGCCAAGCCGGTGAGACAGTCCAGGTAAGACCGACCCTCCCGGTCGAACAGCCAGACTCCCTGCCCTCGGGTGAACACCACCGGCGTCCGACCGTAGGCCGGGATGAGCTTGCGGTCGGCCTTCTCGATCCAAGCCGTGACTTCTGGGTTCACTGTTCTTCTCCTTCGTGATGGATGACCATGGTCCCTATCCCCTCGGGGGTGAACATCTCCAGCAGGAGAGCGTGCTGGATTCGACCGTCCAGGACATGCGCCTGGGAGACGCCGCCCTTCATGGCTTCCACCACCGCCCGCAACTTGGGAAGCATCCCTCCCCGGAACCGGTCGACCATCATCACCAACTCCGGCAGGGTCATCTTGGAGATGAGCGTGGAGGCGTCGGCGGGATTGCGATACACCCCCTCCACATTCGTGAGGAACACCAACTTCTGCGCTCCCAGAGCGGCGGCTAGGGCGCCCGCCACGGTATCGGCGTTCAGGTTGTAGACCTCGCCGTCCAAACCCAGGCCCAACGGCGCCACCACCGGCGTCATCCCGCCATCCACCAGGAATTCAATCAGAGCCGGATTCACCTCGACCAGATCGCCAACCCTTCCGAGGCGGCTGTCCAGGCGGCGACAGCGGAACAGGCCTGCATCCACGCCGGTCAAGCCCACCGCCCTGGCGCCACTGGTCTCCAGAAGGCGGGCGATCTCCCCGTTGACCTCTCCGCCCAACACCCTCCGCACCAACTCCATGGTGCGGGAATTGGTCACTCTCAGCCCGTCCACCCAGGTGGGCGCGATCCCCTCCCTCTTCATAGCTGCGGTGATCTGTGGCCCGCCTCCGTGAACCACCACCATCTTTATCCCCACCTGGGAGAGAAGAGCCACGTCCTTGGCGAAAGACTGGGCGAAAATCGGGTCATCCATCGCCGAGCCGCCGTACTTCACCACCACGACGGTCCCCGAGAATCGACGGATGTAGGGCAAGGCTTCCATGAGGATGGCCGCCTTCCCCATCGAAGAGGCGATGCGAGGCTTGAGGCGGGTAGGGGGACTGTGGCCGGTTGTCATGACGGCTCCCCGTTGAAGATGACGTATCCGGGGGTGAGGTCGCTGGTGAGAATCCGGGCGGTTCCCGGCCCATCCCCAACCGCCACGTCGACCTCGAAGTCTCCCGCCAAAAGCGGCTCGACCGCGGACAGATCCACGCCGGTGTGGGTCCCTCCCCTCGCCACCGGCGTTCCCTGGTAGGTGATGTCTATCCGGGAGGCGTCCAGGGGCTCGCCACAGGCGCCGAGGGCGGCCACCAGCCGTCCCCAGTTGGGGTCTCCCCCGTAAAAGGAACAGCGCACCAGGTCGGAGTCGGCTATCGCCATCCCCATCCGACGAGCGGAGCCGTCATCGGGGGCGCCGCTCACCCGGATGGTCACCACGCGAGTGCAGTCCTCTGCGTCCGCCACGATGTCACGGGCCAGCTGCGCGCACACCTTTCGTACCCCTTCTGTCAACTCCTCCGAAGACGGTTCGATCCCCGAACGGCCGGAAGCCATGAGAATCACCGTGTCGTTGGTGGATTCGCATCCATCGATGTTGATGCTGTTGAAGGTCTCCTCCACCGCCTCGGAGAGCACCGCCCTCAGCCGTTGGGCCGAAGAAACGGCGTCGGTGGTGATCACCGCAAGCATGGTGGCCATGCTGGGGCGGATCATCGCCGCCCCTTTGGCCATGCCTCCGACCCGGAATCCCCCGGGACCGGACACCGCCGCCTCCTTGATGAAGGTGTCGGTAGTCATGAGCCCGGCCGCGGCCTCCCGTCCCGCCGATGGGCTTGAAGCCGCCCGGGCGACGAGAAGCTGCATGGCGGGAAGGATCTTGTCCATTGGCAACTGGGGACCGATCGGTCCGGTGGAGCAGACCAGCACCTCAGTGACTTCGCACCCCACCTCCCCGGCGACCGCGGCGGCCATGTCGTAGGCGGCCCGGTCGCCGAGTTCCCCGGTGGCTGCGTTGGCACAACCGGAGTTGAGCGTCACGCCCCGGATCGCTCCCCTCGAGACCTCCATGTGACGACGGGAGAGCCGCACCGGCGCGGCGGCCGCACTGTTCTGGGTGAACACCGCCGCGGCCGGCACCGGCTCTTCGGCGATCACCACACTCAGGTCCGGAGCGCCGGAGGGCTTGATCCCCGCCGCCACGCCCGATGCCCGAAATCCCCTGGGGAAGGTGACGCTCATGGCATCCACCCGGTGGTGTCCAGGCCGGTTGCCTCCTCCAGGCCGAATACCAGGTTGGCGGCCTGAACGGCCTGCCCGGCGGCCCCCTTCAAAAGATTGTCCAGGGCAGCCTGGGCGATGACCATCCCGGTGTGAGAATCGAAGAAGGCCGTGACCAGCGCGCGGTTTGATCCCGCCACCCATCGTGTCTGGGGGGGATGATCGACAACGTCCACCAACCGACGGCCCTCGTACGCTTTTCCGAGCATTCCCAGAAGGTCCTCCCGGTCTCCCGGGGGATCGGCGGCAGGCATGGTCACCGTGGCCAGCAGTCCCCGCTGGATGGGAAGCAGATGGGGAGTGAACGTGACCCGGGTGGAAACCCCGGCCATCTTCATGCCCATCTCGATCTCGGGCCGGTGTCGGTGGGCCGCAACCTTGTAGGCCTGTGCTCCTTCCGCCACCTGTCCGAACATCAAGTCTGATCGGACTGACCTGCCCGCCCCCGAGATGCCTGACAGGCAGTCGGCCACCACCGGGCCCGAGGTCAACCCGCCCGCCAGCAGCGGGACGGATGCAAGCATCACGGCGGTCGGATAACAGCCCGGCAGGGCGACCCTCCGGGCCCCTTCCAAGCTGAAAAACTCCGGCAGGCCATACCGCCACTCGCCGAGGCGCTCGGGAGCCGGATGGGGAGCGCCATAGGCATTCTCATAGCGCTCCTGTGTGTCGAACCGGTAGTCAGACCCCAGGTCGAACACGGCTGTGCCTCTCTCCGCCAACTCGTGCCCCAACTCATAGGACGCCCCGTGGGGCAGGGCCAGGAACGCCGCATCCACCGAGGGAATGTTCTCGACAGTCGTGGAGGACAGCCGCCGATCGCCCTCGGAGAGGTGAGGATGCACCTCTCCCAGCGGGGCGCCGGCCCGGCTGTGGGCGCCCATCCACACCAGGTCGAAGGCCGGGTGGGCATCCAGCAGTCGGATCAGCTCCCCCCCGGCATACCCGGAGGCGCCGATCACCGCCGCCGTCAGTGTCATTTGAACTCAGTCTCTTGCATCGGGACAACTATATACGAATATGCGCATATCGCCAAAGCCGGTTACGGGCTCCGGGAATTCTCCTCGTGCCCGAGCGGATACAGGTCTCGTTCAGGCATGGGCGGCGGCAACGGATCGTAGAGCCAGGATTCCACCAGTTCCCGCCCCGGGGCGCCCCCGGTTTGCTCCACCAGCGACAGGAAGTCGGCAGTTGTTGCGTTTCCATAGCGATGGGTGTCGTGCCAGGTCCTGAGCAGCGCGAAGAAGGATGCGTCGCCCAGGTGGTCACGGAGAGCCACCAGCGTGAGCGCTCCCCTTCCATACACCGAATAGTTGAAGAGGTCATCGTCGGGAGGCAGGCCGGGGGGATAGAACTGGCGGACCGCCATGGCGGTCGCCCTCTCGATGGCGTCGGTGGTGTCGCCCGACAGGAAGAACTCCCCGGAGAACAGCCGGTAATTGTTGGCCACCTCCCGGTCGTAGTCGATCACCCCCAGGATTTCCTCCGTCCAGAGCCACTCCGACAGGGTGGCGGGGCCCTCGTTGAGCCAGATGTCGCTCCAGTCCGCCACCGACAACGAGTTGCCGAACCACTGATGGGCGAGTTCGTGCACCACGACCGTCTCCTGCACCGTGGAGAGATCGTAGGTGGGGAGGGTCTGGTGCTCCAGGGCCAGTGGCAATCCGGCGTCAACCACCATGGCGCCCAGGGATTCGAATGGATAGGGCCCGAATAGTTCGGACAGGAATTCAAGCATGTGATGCTGGTCGGTGAAGGGGTCGAGCAACTCGGTGTCCAGGTCCTCGGGATACCAGGTGGTGATCTCCAGGCCCAGGGGGTCGGGCTCGGAACGGGACGCAAACTGCCCGATGCCGAGGGGGATCAGGTAGGGGGCCACGGGGTGTTCCAGCGACCACCGGAAGACTGTGTACTGCTCCTCCTCCCTCACCTCCTCCAGGGTTCCACCCGAAACAACCGTCCACCCCACGGGGACCCCCACCTCGACGGTTACCAGCGCCTTGTCCAAGGGATGGTCATTGAAAGGCGCCAAGGCGGCAGAGCCGTCCGGCTCGTTCATCATGAAGAAGATCTCCTCATCAGTGGACCAGCGACCGCCGGAGGTGAACCCCTGAATGGCCCGGGCCGGCCAGGAGGCCACGGCCCCCTGGTAGGAGACGACCACCGTCATCCGCTCTCCCTCGCCGAGCGCCTGGGATGGCACGACGATCAACTCTTCGGAGACTTGCTCGTAGTCCGCCGGTGCGCTGTTGACTGTCACCGCCTCGGTCTCCATACCGAAGAAGTCCAGGCTGAACAGGTCGAGATCGGCGGTGGTCACGGCCGCGATGGTGGATGATCCCGAAAGCAGGCCCGTCTCCGGGTCGAAGCGGAACTCGATCAGGTAGCTCTCCACGTCATAACCGGAGGCGCCGAGGGTCGGGTACAGGCTGTCGCCGATCCCCTCCCGTCCCAACGCCTGCAGACGCTCCCACAGAGTGGGCTCCGGCGGAATGGTGGTGGTAGTAGTAGTTGTGGGAGCGGTGGTGGTGGGCGACGTCGTCGTGGTCGGAGACGAGGTGGTGGTAGTCGTTGTTCCGGCTGAAGTGGTGGGAGCGGTGGTGGTGGGCGGGGCTGTGGTGGTGATCGCGCCGGTTGTCGAGGTGGTGATGGCAGGGGTCTCGCCATCGACTCGGCCCGCGGTGTCCGGAGGGGCGACTGCAGGGCCGTCATCGCAGGAGGCGACAAACACCAAGCCTCCCAGCAGGGCCCCGACCGCGATCAGTCTCTTCATGCCGGAGGAGGGGGCCCCGGGTCCTCCCAGCCCTGGTCTTTCGCCCACTCACGGGCGATCGTCAGCGCCTCGTGCTCTGAATAGGGGCCATCCTCTATGCGCTTCTCCAGGAGGACTTTCATGATCTCGCCCACTTTCGGACCCGGGGGAATCCCCAGGTAGGACATGATCCGGTAACCGTTCACCGGCGGCCGGAGACGCTCCAGGTCTTCCTTCTCCTTGAGTTCGGCGATACGCTGCTCCAGTTGATCGATCCGACTCTGGATAGCGGCGGCTCGTCGCCGGTTGACGGTGGTCACGTCGCAACGAACCAACTCGTTGAGGTCCTCCAGGAGCGGCCCGGCATCCCGCACATAGCGACGCACCGCCGAATCCGACCAACCCATCCTCAGGGTGTGGGGACGCAGATGCAACTCCACCAACCGCGCCACGTCGTCTATGACCGCCCGTCGATACCTCAGTTCCTCCAGTCGGCGGCGCGCCAGTCGAGCGCCCACCACCTCGTGATGGTGAAAACTGACCCCCTTGGATCCGTACGTGCGGGTGTCGGGCTTGCCTATGTCGTGGAGCAGGCAGGCCAGCCGCAACACCAGTCGCGGTGAGGCCTTCTCCACCACCGCCAAGCTGTGGGCCAAAACGTCCTTGTGACGGTGGCGGGGATCCTGCTCCATCTCCAGAGAGGAAAGCTCGGGCAGGAAGTGCTCGGCCAACCCGGATCTCACCAGACCCAGCAGGGCGTCACGGGGATGCGGGGCGGTGAGCAGCTTGCTGAGTTCGTCCCTGATCCTCTCGGCCGACACTATCTGGAGACGACCCGCCATCTCGGCCACGGCCTGCAGGGTGGGCGCGGCGGGTTGGAACTCCAGCGTCGCCCAGAAACGAAAGAGGCGAAGCATCCGCAGCGGATCGTCGGCAAAGGTCTTCTCCGGGGAGGTGGGGGTGGTGAGGACCCGCCGGGCCAGATCGGCAAGTCCTCCGAACGGATCGACCATCTGAGCGTCAGGCACCTTGATCGCCAGGGCGTTCACGGTGAAGTCCCTCCGCTCGAGGTCCTCTTCGATGGTGTTGGAGAAAGAGACCTCCGGATGGCGGCTGTCGGTGCGATACACATCCCTCCGGAAGGTGGTTATCTCAAGGGTGTTTCCCTCCCTTATGCCCGCCACTGTCCCGAAGGCCTCGCCGGTGGTGTAAACCTTTTCGGCCCAGCCTTCAAGAATCGCCTTGATCTGCGGTGGGCGGGCGTCGGTGGCGAAGTCGTATTCGCTGCCCGAGCCAGGATTGGCGTGGGCCAGGAAAGCATCCCTCACCGTGCCTCCCACCAGGTAGAGCTGGTGGCCGAACTCCGCGAAGCGGCGGCCCAGCAGACCGGGGATCTGCCCGGCGGCCAGCAACCACGTCAGTCTTTCGGGGATCACCGGCTCAATGTTGGTAGGCATCGATCCGCAATTGCTCAGAGTTTTGGCCCTTCACCCCGAAACCCGGTCATGGATGTCCACCAGTCTCTCCAGTGCGCGGTGGCCGCTGGCGGGGGACATCTGGGTGGGAGTCGAACTCTCATAGGGCCTGCCGGCCACTCCCAGGAGCATTGCCTGGGTGGACCCCGCAATGGCATCCAGGTCATAGCCGCCTTCAAGGAAGACCAGGATCCGGTTGGAAGCAACGACTTCCAACAACTGTTCAGCCATGAAGTGGTAGTCGCCTTCAGTCAATCGCAGACCTGCCAGAGGGTCCAGGTGATGGGCGTCGAACCCGCAACTCACGAGAATCCAATCGGGGGCA
>JAPPKR010000161.1 GCA_028819835.1 bacterium
CCGGCCGGATCAAGGAGTTGCTGGTGCAGGCGGGAAGCCAGGTGGAGGCCAAGGACCTGCTGGTCGTCCTCGAGGCGTGAGCAGGGTTGGCCCTGCCGTTCAACCTGCCCCGACCGGGTCCGGACACCCAAGCTACCGGTGTCCCCCAAAGCCGCCGGGAACTCGGTGGCGGTCCCGTCTTCGGGCGGGTCGCCCGAGGGTCCGCTGGAACGCCTCCCCGGGCGTGTAATCTGCTGGATGGCCCGAGTTGAAGGATCGAGGTTGTAGACAACCATGCCGGAGAGAATCCAGAACACCGCCCAGGGGCTGTCCACGCCCGACAACCCGATCATCCCGTTTATAGAGGGTGACGGGATAGGACCCGATGTGTGGGGGGCCACCAGGCGCGTGGCCGACGCGGCGGTGGAGAAGGCTTACAACGGCGACCGCCGGATCGCGTGGACGGAGGTGCTGGCCGGGGAGAAAGCGTTCCGCCACACCGGTTCATGGCTTCCCGAAGAGACTCTCGACACCATCAGGGAGTACCTGGTCGCCATCAAGGGCCCCCTTACCACTCCGGTGGGGGGAGGGATCCGCAGCCTCAACGTGACACTCCGTCAGACGCTCGATCTCTACGCCTGCATCCGGCCGGTCAGATGGTTGAAGGGGGTGCCTTCTCCGTCCCTCCGCCCGGAGTTGGTGGACATGGTGATCTTCCGTGAGAACACCGAGGACGTGTACTCGGGCATGGAGTTGGAGCATGGGGGGCCGGAGGCCGCCAGGCTTATCGACTACCTGAAAACCGAGTTCGGGTGGAAGATTCGCCCAGATTCGGGAATCGGGATCAAGCCGGTCTCGATCACGGCCACCAAGCGCCTGGTCAGAGCCGCCATCCGCTACGCCCTGGACAGGGACTACCGTTCGGTCACCCTGGTCCACAAGGGCAACATCATGAAGTACACCGAGGGCGCCTTCCGTGACTGGGGCTACGAGGTGGTCCGGGAGGAGTTCTCCGACCGAGCGGTGAGCTGGGCGGACTCGGGAGGAGACCCGGGGGACCGGCTGCTGGTAAAGGACGTGATAGCCGACTCCTTTCTGCAGCAGATCATCCTCCGACCTGCCGAATACGACGTCATCGCCACCCTCAACCTGAACGGTGACTACGTATCCGATGCGCTTGCCGCCCAGGTGGGGGGGATAGGGATCGCTCCCGGAGGCAACATCAATTTCAATACCGGGCATGCGGTATTCGAGGCCACCCACGGAACCGCTCCCAAGTATGCAGGGATGGACAAAGTCAATCCGGGTTCGCTGATCCTGTCGGGGGAGATGATGTTCCGCTACCTGGGATGGGAGGAAGCGGCTGACCTGGTCATATCCGGCATGGAGCGCACCATCTCGGAGGGAATCGTCACCTACGACCTGGCCCGGTTGCGCAACGGCGCCACCGAGGTGAGCACCTCCGCCTTCGCATCGGCTGTGATAGAAAGGATGTGACCTGGCGAATCCGGCTCCATATGGTGGACGGCGGGCGCCGGGACAGGGGTATTCTTGGGCCATTGCCCACACGTGACAGACAATGAGCGTTGCCACTCTCGAAATCTCCCGCAAGCCTTCGGTGTTCCCGCCCGAGGAACGGGCCGCGCTCGAGCCGCTGATCCAAGAGATCGAACAGCTCAAGGCTGAGCGCAACGCGGTGATAACCGCCCACAACTACATGACCCCCGACATTTACTACGGGGTGGCCGACATGGTGGGGGACTCCCTGGCCCTGGCCCAGATGGCGGCCCGGAGCGACGCGGAGGTGATCCTCATGGCAGGGGTTCACTTCATGGCCGAGACATCCAAGATCATCAACCCCGACGCCACCGTGCTGATCCCCGATCTGCGGGCTGGGTGTTCGCTGGCCGAGGGGATCACCGGCGCCGACGTGCGTCGGCTCAAAGAACTCCATCCGGGGACGCCGGTGGTCAGCTACGTGAACACCTCCGCCGAGGTCAAAGCCGAGTCCGACATCTGCTGCACCTCGGGGAACGCTGCGGCGGTGGTCGAGTCCTTGGGGTCCGAGCGGGTGATCTTCCTGCCGGACGGTTTCCTGGGACGCTACGTCGCTTCCCACACCGATGTGGAGGTCATCCTGTGGGAGGGACGTTGCATCGTCCATGAGCGTTTCAGCGGGCCCGAACTCACCGCCCTCCGCCGACAGCTTCCTCTCATCCCGGTGATCGCCCACCCCGAGTGCGCTCCTGACGTCCTCGACCAGGCCGACTTCGTGGGCTCTACCCACGGGATTGTCAACTGGGTCCGGGACAACCGTCCGTCCCAGGTGATGATGCTCACCGAATGCTCCATGGCCGACAACGTCGCTTACGAACTGGATGACGTGGAGATCGTGCGGCCCTGCAACCTGTGCCCCCACATGAAGAGAATCACCCTGGACAACATCAGGACCTCGCTCTTGACCATGACCCACGAGGTGGTGCTGGATCCCGATGTCGCAGTCCGGGCCCGGCAGGCGGTTGAGCGGATGCTAGAGGTGGGCCGCAGCTGACCTGCCCGGGAGACCCCCGTCACCTATTGGAGCAGGCCTTTTCCGAGGATCTGGGGACTGCCGGGGATCTGACCACCAACGCCCTGGTTGACGAGTGGCGCATGGCCATGGGGGTGGTTGTGTTCAAGTCGGCGGGAAGGGTGGCGGGTCTGGCTCTGGCTGAGGCCGCCTTTCGTTTCCGTGACCGCCGGGTGAGGTTTGAACCGAAGACCTCCGACGGCGCCGACTTGGACGAGGGAGCGGAGGCGGCGATAGTGAGCGGTCCGGCCCGGAGCATCCTTGCCGCAGAGCGGGTGGCGCTCAACCTTCTGGGCCGCATGTCGGGGATCGCCACCGCCACCCGTGAACTGGTGCGAGTGGTGGCGGGCACCGGCGCCCGCATCAGCGACACCCGCAAGACCACTCCGGGAATGCGGGCTTGGGAGAAAGATGCCGTTCGCGTGGGAGGGGGAGTCAACCACCGGATGGGTCTCTGGGACGCGGTGCTGATCAAGGACAACCATCTCGCCCTGGTCGGAAGTCCTGCCCGGGCCGTGAGAATTGCCCGGGACGGGACCGGGGGGGAAGTTCCGGTGATCGTCGAGGTCTCAGCCCTGGCGGAACTCGACGAGGTGGCGGCAGCCGGTCCAGACGTGATTCTCCTGGACAACATGACCCTCGGCCAGATGAGCGAAGCGGTACGGCGGGTGGGAGGCAGGGTTACGCTGGAGGCCAGCGGGGGAGTCTCCCCTGCCAACGTCCGGAGGGTCGCAGAGACCGGGGTGGACATCATCTCGACGGGATGGGTGACCCATTCGGCGCCGGTGGTGGACGTAAGTCTGAGGTTGTCGGGTGCCTGAGGCGGCGACTCCGTCGACCGGCTCCGCCCCTCCACGGCCGCTCCGGGTGGTGATCCCGGCGCATGACGAGGAGCGGGTGGTGGGGGCGCTGGTTGGGGACCTGCTGGGCCAGGATTACCCATCTGAGGCCTACACGGTCTGGGTGCTGGCCGACCGATGCGAGGACGACACCGCCGGGGTGGCCGGGCGCGCAGGGGCGCGGGTGGTGGAGCGGTCCCGCGGCCCGGACGGGAAGGGAGAGTTGCTCCGATGGCACCTCGCCGAATACCCGCTCGCCCCGAACGAGGCACTGGTGGTGCTGGACGCCGACAACCGGGTGGAGGGTGACCTCCTTTCCCGACTGGACGGGGCCATGGCCGAGGGGGCGGAAGTCGTCCAGGCTTCAGTGCTTCCCTCCAACCTCGCCGCCTCCCCGATCGCGGCTGCAGCCGGGCTGGGCGACTGGATGACCAGAGAGGTGGCTTATGCCCGCAGCAGAAGGAGGGGCCGGCCCGTCGAGTTGAGCGGGACCGGGTTCTGCGTCACCGCCGCGGCGTTGGGTGAGGTTGGAGGATGGAGCGGGTCGTTCACGGAGGACCTCGACCTCACAGTCAGGCTGCTCCAGGCGGGTCATCGGATCAGGTACTTGTCCGAAGCCCGGGTTTGGGACGAGAAGCCCACCGACCTTCGGGCTGCGGTGCAACAGCGCCGGAGGTGGGCGCAGGGAAGGACCGGAGTGCGCAAGCGCAGGGGAGGGGCGCTCTTGAGCCGGGCGGTGGCGGAGCGTTCCGCCCCGATGATGCTCATGGCGCTCCGCTTGGCGGTCCCGGGACGCTCGTTTCGCATGCTCCTAACGCTCGGGCTCGGGGTCTGGGCGGCGGTCGGCGGATGGGGATTTCCCTTCTCCTGGCCGGTGTGGGCGGCGCTTGCCCTGTGGCTGGCCGGCCGGCCGTTGTGGGCGCTCTGGCGGGTGAGGGAGGTGCGGCCCTATCTCCGCTGGTATCCGATCACGTTGATCTGGGGCTTTGTGTGGTTGCTGGTGCGTGTCCTTCCCCATCGTCGCGAGTGGTATCACACCCCGCATCAGGGGACGGCGTCCGGGGAGGATGGGGCGCCAATTTGAGTTTGTCTGATGGGCTCGAGGTGTATATACTTGCCCTTCGTGGTCTTAGTGCCTCACCCCGCCTCCTAAGGCTCTCCGCCTGACCCAGTCCCGGAGTGTCCTCCGGGTGCGGTCAAAAACCAGGAAAAAGGTGATCCGGTCTCCCGCGCGCGGAGGTCGGGTCTCGCCGGTGAAGGAAAGTTATGCCGACTATCCAACAGTTGGTGCGCCGCGGGCGCAAACCTAAGAAGAAGAAGGTAAAGACGGCCGGTTTGGCCGGCGCTCCCCAGCGAAGGGGAGTGTGCACCCGCGTGTATACGGTAACGCCCAAGAAGCCCAATTCGGCCTTGCGGAAAGTGTGCCGGGTAAGACTGTCCTCGGGGATCGAGGTGACTGCTTACATCCCCGGGGAGGGACACAACCTCCAGGAACACTCCATCGTGCTGGTCAGGGGTGGCCGGGTTCGCGACCTTCCCGGCGTGCGGTACAAGGTGATAAGGGGCACTCTGGACGCGGCTGGAGTCTCCGAACGCCGGCAGGCCCGTTCCCGCTACGGGGCCAGAAGGTCGGCGCTATGAGACGGGCGGCCGCCACCAAGCGCAAGATCGATCCCGATCCGGTATTTCGTAACGTCCTGGTCAGCCGGATCATCAACAAGGTGTTGTGGAAGGGGAAGAAGGACTTGGCGCGTAGGATCGTTTACGCCGCCCTCGAACGGGTGGAGCAGCGGACCCGCCAGGATCCTGTGAGCGTGTTGAGAAGGGCGATCGAGAACCTCAAGCCCCAAATGGAAGTGCGCTCTCGTAGGGTGGGAGGCTCCTCTTACCAGGTGCCCATGGACGTCCGTCCCGACCGGGCGCGCTGTCTGGCAATCCGGTGGCTGGTGGGGTATGCGCGTCAGAGAAGGGAGCCGACCATGGCCCTGCGGCTGGCCGGCGAGATCCTCGACGCGGCCAACAACACCGGGTCTGCGATCAAGAGACGCGAAGACATGCACAAGATGGCGGAGTCGAACAAGGCCTTCGCCCACTACCGCTGGTAAGAGGTGTTGCTGTGGCTGCTGACCGGGGAAATCGCCTACTGCGCATGCGCCAGGTGCCTCTGAGCAGGACACGAAACATCGGGATCATGGCGCACATCGACGCAGGGAAGACCACCCTGACCGAGCGGATTCTCTACTACACCGGTCGTAACTACAAGATCGGAGAGGTTCACGAGGGCGCCGCCACGATGGACTGGATGGCCCAGGAGCAGGAACGGGGCATCACCATCACCTCGGCGGCGACCACCTGCATCTGGCACGACCACAGCATCAATATCATCGACACCCCCGGACATGTGGACTTCACCGTAGAGGTGGAGCGGAGCCTCCGGGTTCTGGACGGGGCGGTGGCGGTGTTCGACGGGGTCGCCGGGGTGGAACCGCAGTCGGAGACGGTCTGGCGCCAGGCCGACCGTTACCAGGTCCCTCGAATTTGTTTCATCAACAAACTCGACCGGGTGGGCGCCGACTTCTTCGCGGACGTCGAGTCGATTCGCAATCGCTTGGACGCGACGCCGCTGGTCCTCCAGTTGCCGGTGGGTGAGGAAAGCGGATTCCGGGGCGTGGTGGACCTGGTGGAGATGCAGGTCCACGAGTGGAGGGGAGACGACGGGAAGCGCTGGGACACCGGAGAGATTCCCGAGCCGATGATGGACATCGCCTACCACTACCGCGCCCAACTCCTCGAGCAAGTGGCCGAGGTGGACGAGAAGCTCTTGGTCAAGTTCCTGGAAGACCTGTACATCACCCCCGACGAGATACGCTCGGCGATCCGGGTCGGGGTGCTCAACCACCTGTTCGTGCCGGTCCTGTGCGGGGCGGCCTTCAAGAACAAGGGAGTCCAGCCCCTTCTGGACGCGGTCATCCATTACCTGCCGAGTCCCCTGGACCTGCCTCCGGTGCAGGGGTTCCTTCCCAAGAACCCCCAGAAGACCCTGGAGCGCAGAGCCACCGACGACGAGCCGTTCTCTGCTCTCGCCTTCAAGATCATGAGCGACCCCCATGTGGGGAAGCTCACCTACTTCCGGGTCTACTCGGGCACCGCTTCCAAGGGCGGGACCGTCCTCAATACCTCCAACGGCCGCAAGGAGCGACTGGGACGCTTGCTCCGAATGCACGCCAACCATCGCGAGGAAGTGGAACATGTCTACACGGGCGACATCGTGGCTGCGGTGGGGTTGCGCGGCACCACCACCGGTGACACCCTCTCGGCGGTGCAGGCTCCGATCAGCCTGGAGACCATGGCGTTCCCCGCACCCGTGATCTGGGTGGCGATCGAGCCCCGTACCCGGGTCGATCAGGACAAGCTGAGCCACTCCCTCCAGAAGCTCTCGGAGGAGGATCCCACCTTCCTGGTACGCAGCGACGCCGAAACGGGCCAGACCATCATCGCCGGAATGGGCGAACTCCACTTGGAGGTGCTTGTGGATCGCCTGGTGCGGGAGTTCAGGGTTGCCGCCAACATCGGAAGGCCCCAGGTCGCTTACCGTGAGACCATCATGTCGGGGACCGACGGCACCGAGGGCCGTTACGTTCGTCAGAGCGGCGGCCGCGGCCAGTACGGCCACGTGGTGATCGACATCGAGCCCATGGGCCCGGGAGGGGGATACGAATTCGTGAACAGGATCACCGGGGGACGGGTGCCCCGCGAGTACATAC
>JAPPKR010000289.1 GCA_028819835.1 bacterium
CAAGGAGTTCGGAGTGGGTTCCCTGCTCCACCAGGCGTCCCCGGTCGATCACCACGATGTGGTCGGCCGCTTTCACCGTGGAGAGCCGGTGGGCGATCACCAGGGAGGTCCGTTTTGCCATCAGACGCTCCAAAGCCTCCTGGATCAGCGCTTCGGAGCGGGTGTCCAGATGGGACGTGGCCTCGTCGAGGATGAGAATGGCGGGGTTCTTGAGTATCACCCTGGCAATGGCCACCCTCTGTTTCTCGCCTCCCGACAGCCGGTAGCCGCGTTCGCCCACCACGGTGCCAAGCCCGTCAGGCAGGGAACGGACCAACTCGGTCAGGTTCGCGGTCTCACAGGCCTCCCACAACTCCGACTCGGTGGCTTCGGGACGGGCGTAACGCAGGTTGGCGGCGATCGTGTCATGGAGTAGATAGGTCTCCTGGGTCACCTCCCCCACCGCTGCGGCCAGCGTGGAGAAGGTCAGTTCCCGAACGTCGACTCCGTCGATCCGTACCGCTCCCCGGGTGGCGTCATAGAGGCGGGGCACCAGATACGAGAGGGTGGTCTTTCCCGCTCCGGAGGGACCAACCACCGCCACCAGGGCGCCCGCCGGCACCCGGAAGGAGACGTCCTCGAGCGCCCATTTCCGGGTGGAGACCTGGGCCTGGGTCTCGCCGTCCCGCTCGAACGAGGAGACGTCCCAAGGAGTGAAACGCTGGGCGGAGCCGAGCCCCTCGGGACGGTCGGTCGGATACCGGAACCATGTCCTCTCGAATACGACCTCTCCCGAGACCTTCTCCAGGTCCCGCGCCCGGGGGGACTCGGGAAGGTCGAGGGGGATGTCGAGCACCGCGAAGACCCTCTCGAAGGAGACGAGGGAGGTGGCGAACTCCACCCGGGTGTTGGAGAGGGCGGTGAGGGGAGCGTAGAGCTGGGCGAGAAGGGTGGAGAACATTACCACCGTCCCGAGCGAGATGTGCCCCTCGATCACCATCCATCCCCCCACCCAGAATACCGCCGCCGTCCCCAGGGCGCTAACCACCCCCATGGCCGCCTGGAATCCCCGACCGATCAAAGCGCTCCTGATCCCGAGGTCCCTGACTCCGGCCGCCTCCTGTGAGAACCGGTCGCGCTCGCGCCGTCCCCGATCGAAGAGCTTCACCAGGAGCGCTCCCGAGACGTTGAAGGTCTCCTGGAGGATGGAGGCCATGGTTGCGTTGTGTTTCATCTGGCGTTCGGTGACCGCCCGCAGGGTCCTCGCCACCCGACGGGCGGGAGCGACGAACAGGGGCAGGGCAGCCACCGCCAGGATGGTGAGCCGCCAGTCGGCGCCGATCAGCACCGCCAGGATGGCGACCACCGCCACCAGATTGGAGAGAATGGTGACGAACGTCCCGGTGATGGCCTGCTGGGCGCCCACCACATCCGACTGGATTCGGGAGATCAACTCGCCCGTCCGGGTGTTGGTGAAAAAGCCCAGGGACATGCGCTGGAGGTGGGCGTAGAGCTCGCATCGGAGATCGAAGATGATCCCCTCCCCGGCCTGGGAGGACCACCAGCGCTGGAGGATCCCCACTGCGGCGATCACCAACGGCACGGCCACCATCCCGAGCCCGAGCAGGGTCAGCGCCCCGAGGTCACCCTGGGGAATCGCCTCGTCGATGAGCAGGCGTATCAGGATGGGAGGCACCACCGATAGCCCCGAGACCACCACCACGGTGATCAGTACGCCCACCAGCCGGCCGAGATAGGGGCGCCCGTATCCCGCCACCCTCCCCAGAAGGGCCCGGTCGATGGCGGGAGGGGTCTCTCCCACGCTCCTCATGTAGCTGTACCAGCCGTGCCACATGGAAAGAGCAGGCTACCCCGGCTCCTGGGCCTATCGGCAACCCGGCGAGCACGGGACCTCACAGTGCGCATTGTGTCCCGGAATGGCCGACAAAACCGGGTTAGGCCCGGCGGTGGGTAACTTCTGTCCTGAATGCGTTCTCGAACCGACCGAACTCCCCGCCGCATCGTGGTGGTCCGGGCCGCCAATCCCGAGAACCCGCCCCTCGACACCGCCATATCCCACGCAATTCTGGAGGAGGTCGCCACCGGGCGCCGGGGCGAGACCTTCCGGCTCTACGTGCCGGGCCGGGTGGTGGCATTCGGTCGCCAGGACACGGTGGCCGAGGGATACCCCGAGGCGGTCCGCGCCTGCCGTTTGGAGGGATACGAGGCGGTCGAACGGCTGGCGGGGGGACGCGCCGCGGTCTTCAACGAGGGAACGCTGGCGTTCTCCTGGGCGATCCCCGCCTCCGATCCGGTGGGGACGATCGGGGTCCGCTTCGCAGAAGTCGACCGGATCGTGGTGGGGGCGCTCTCATCCCTGGGCTTCGACGCCCGGGTGGGCGAGGTGGAGGGAGAGTACTGCCCGGGTGGCTACAGCGTCAATCTCTCCGGGCGGTGGAAGGTGATGGGAGTCGGCCAGCGTCTACGCCGCGGCGTGGCGCACGTGGGCGGGGTGGTGGCGGTGCGGGGACGCGAAGCCATCAACCAGGTGCTCACCCCGGTCTACCGGGCGCTGTCGGTCGAATGGGACCCCGACGCCACCGGGTCGCTCCGGGCCGAGCGGCCCGGGACGACCATGTCCGAGGTGGCGGGGGCTCTCCTGGCCGAACTGGCCCTGTTGGGAGAGATGTCAAAGGAGCAGCTTGGAAAGGAGACCCTCAGGCGTGCACACGAACTCCTCCCCCAACACTTACCGGCCCCGAATCCGGGCCGGTCGTGAGTAGCCTCGGGCCGATGGGTATGCGGATCGCAGTCGTGAACGGACCCAACCTCAACCTGTTGGGAACCCGTCAGCCGGAGGTGTACGGATCCACGACCCTGGAGAAGCTGGTTCGCCTGATCACCGCCTGGGGGCGGCCGGTGGCAGCGGAGGTCTCCCACTTCCAATCCAACCACGAGGGGGAGATCATCGATCACCTCCACAGCCTGCGGGGGCAAGCCGACGGGGTGGTGATCAACCCGGGTGCATTCACCCACTACTCGTATGCAATTGCCGACGCAATCGAAGCCGTGGAACTCCCGACCGTGGAGGTGCATATCTCCAACATCATGGAGAGAGAGGAGTGGCGGCGGCATTCGGTGGTCTCGCCGGCCTGCGTAGCCACCATCTATGGGAGGGGAGTCGAAGGGTACCTGTGGGGGATCCGCCACCTCCACTACCGGCGGATCGGATCCCCCGAGACCATCCGGGGAGAGGGAGGAGCAGTGGCCGATCTCCGCCTGCCCGAGGGGGCGGGACCCCATCCGGTGGTGGTGCTGCTGCACGGAGGGGGGTGGATGGGACAATGGCGCCGAGACCTGTTGGACGGGATGGCTGTCGACCTCTGGACCCGCGGCTACGCAACCCTCAACTTCGAGTACCTCCCGCCCCGAGAGGACGGACGGTTCCCGGCCGTTTTGGAGGCGGCTGACCGAGCGCGGCATCTCATCTCGGCCCGCCCGGAACTCGACTCGGATCGGGTGGCGCTGCTGGGACACTCGGCGGGGGGGAACCTGGCTCTGATGGCGGCCGGGCGGTGGCGAGCGGCGGGAGGAGCCCCCCGCCTGACGGTCTCGGTGGCGGGAGTGACCACTCTCCGCGAAGACAGCGAACTGGACCTCGCCTACCTGGGAGGCCAGGACCCCAAGGCTGCTTCTCCCCGGCGCCTGGTGCCGATCGGAGTGGAGACGCTCATGATCCACTCCACCGATGATGAGATGGTTCCCGCCGAGCACTCGGTGGGATACGCACAGGACGCCTCGGCAGCCGGGGACCGGGTGGAGACGGTGATTCTCGACCACGGAGGGCACTTGGGCTATCTGGACCCTGCCAATCGAGCGTGGACCGTTGCCCGGGAAAGGTTCATCTCCGCTTTCCCGGCATGAACCCCCCTCCACAGAACCGCCCCTTCGGCCAACCCGAGCGGGATTGGCTCCACCAACTGCGAAGACGTCGGACCATCTGGGCCAGCGTCTCCTTTGCGGCAGTGGCGGTGACCGGAATCGTCCTGTTCAACCTGTTCGCCGAGCCCGAACCGGATCCGGCTCTCCCCGCCCAACCGGTTGGCGCCCTGATCCCCCACGGACGCAATGCTGGAGGCGCGGCCGCCCAGCTGGTGGTTCTCTCCCTCAGCTCCGAGGACCTCCCCGAGCCGGCCGGACAAAGCGAGGATGAGATCGGAGTCCCGGCCGAGGAGGAGTTCGGGGCCGGCATACCAGAGGGAACGGAGACCGGACCCTGGGATGCTCCGTTCCTGCGCCGGAGAACACTCACCTCGGCCGACATACACACGATTGCGTCCCGCTACTTCCTGGAGGAGGATGTGCTCCGGGCAGTACGCCTGGCCTGGTGTCTCTCGCGGTTCGACCCCGGCACAATCGACCCGACCACCGGTCATGTCGGCCTCTTCCGGCACGACCCCGACTTCTGGCCCGACCACGCCCAGTTGGCCGGATTCCGGGGATATGACCCCTTCGACCCGGTCGCCAGCACCGCAGTGGCTGCCTACCTGGTGTACGAAGGCGCCGGCTGGCAGACCTGGGACTGCCCGTTGTGGAAGACCTAGAACACAGCCGAAGCGGCAGCCCCCCGCCACGGCGCTCCTCGGGGCGGCGCACCAACCTGGCTTTGGCGGTGCTCCTTCCCCTGGTGGTCTTCACCGGGGCGCTCTCCTTCGCGGTGGGGGTGGACCTCCAGGTCGATCCGGCCGCCGTCCACGCCGTCCTGGCGCTGGCGGTGGCCCTTCTCACCCCCTGGAAATCGGCCATAATCCGCCGGGGCCTACGCCGCCGGCGCCCCAGCCGCTTCATCTCCGCCACACTGGGAACCCTGGTGGCCGTTGCGCTCCTCTCGGGTCTGGTCCAGGCCGCCGGGTGGACCGACCGGATAGGTCCGTTGACTCTCATGCAGATCCATGTGGGCGCCGGGATCGGAGCGGTGGTGATGGTCTGGCTGCACTACCGCTCCCATCCGGTCCGGTTCCGGCGCATAGACTTCGACCGCCGCGCATTCCTTCGCTCGGCCGGGCTGGCGGGCCTGGCCGCCATGGTGTGGGGCACCTGGGAATCGGCCGTGCGCGCCGCGGGCTGGCCGGGCGCAGAACGCCGGTTCACGGGCTCACACGAACGGGGCTCCCACGATCCCCGGCGGATGCCGGTGACCTCATGGTTCAACGACAGCACACCTCGCATTCCCGCCGCCGACTGGCGGCTCCGAGCGGGCGGGGAGGAACTGGGGCTGTCTGATCTCGACCTGCTCCCCCGGGAACGAGTTACCGCCATCCTCGACTGCACCGGTGGTTGGTATTCGGAACAGGAGTGGGAGGGAGTCCGCCTCGACCGCCTGATAGAGCCCGGCGAGGCGCGGAGCGTAGTGGTACGGTCGCAGACCGGCTACCAGCGTCGCTTTCCCGTCACCGACCTCCCCCGCCTGTGGATCGCCACCCACCTGGGCGGAGCGCCCCTCAGTCCCGGCCACGGGTTCCCCGCCCGCCTGGTCGCTCCGGGACGCCGGGGCTTTTGGTGGGTCAAATGGGTGGTGGAGATGGAGACGTCCCAGCGGCCCGCGTGGCTTCAGCTTCCCTTCCCTCCCACCTGACAGATCCTGCCGGGAGCCCCTATCGCCACCCAGCCGGTCAAAACCTGGGAAATATCGTCCGCAGGAACCAACCCCCCGGAATTGAAAGTATCCCAGGCATGTTGCATGTTGTCGGCAACGCACAGACATCGTGCGGTCCGGACCGCTCGATCATCACCAAGTCTCCATCACCCGGAAGACTCTTCCAGCCGAGTCCCACGGGAAGGAGCACCCAAGCCGACCATCGAGGCCCGGTTCGGATGAGCCCTGCGCCCATCCGAAAATTCTGCCCGGAATGGAGGAGGCGGGTCGGGAGGGGAATCCCAGGTGGGGATCGGTGGCGGGCGGAAGGCGGCGACTCGGGAGGGACGATGTGCGGCGGTTTTTGGTGGGCGCTCATCGACCGGGGCGTCCACCGGCCCTGCAGCCCGCGCCGGTGTCTTCGAAGTGGGCACCTAATAGAATCTGCGAGCATGTGTCGCAACATCACCACTCTGCGAGGTCTCGAACCGCCCGCCACCCCCGAGGAGATCGAAGCGGCCGCCCGCCAGTACGTCCGCAAGGTGAGCGGTGTGCAGAAGACCTCGGCCGCCACCGTGGCGGCTTTCGAGGACGCGGTGGCCCGGGTCAGCGCCGCCACCGCCCAGGTGCTCAACGCCCTCCCGCCCCGGAGGGTGCCGCCCCGCTACGATCCGCCGATTCGCCGGATGGCCGCCCAACGCGCCTGAAGCCTGATCGCCCGGCGGTCCTCTTTTCGTAAAGAGTCACGATCTCATTGCTTGCATGCCCCTCCGGGCTTGCCTACACTGATAATGATTATTATTTTGAGAATGATAATCATTTGCGTCTCGGAGGAACAGAGAAATGCGTAGAGGGTGGACTTTCAGGATATGGGCTACGGCGGTGGCGACGCTGTTGGTGCTCGGGGCGTGTGGCGACGGCGCCGACGACGGCGACGTCGAACCCGAGGAGACAGCTCCCACCGCCGCGGAGGTCGATGCCGAGCCGACCGAGGAACTACTGGTGGTGGCGACCACCACCATCCTGGGAGACCTGGTGAAGGGGATAGTGGGAGAGGATGCAACAGTCACGGTACTGCTGCCGGTGGGCGCCGATCCACATGACTATCAAGCTTCTTCCAGGGACGGGGTGACGATTAGGGAAGCCGACCTGGTGGTTGCGAATGGTCTGGGGCTAGAAGAGGGCCTGATCGCGGTGTTGGAAGCCGCCCACGATGACGGAGCGCGCATTCTCGAAGTGGGAGACCTAGTGGATCCCATGGAGTGGGGCGAGGGACGCGACCCCCACGAGGGTGAGGAGGACGACCACGCCCACGACGAGGACGAGGACCACGACGACGACGAGGACCACGACGACGACGAAGATCACGACGACGACGAGGACCACGACGACGACGAAGATCACGACGACGACGAAGATCACGACGACGACGAAG
>JAPPKR010000102.1 GCA_028819835.1 bacterium
CGTACAGAGCTTTGGCTTCCTCCACCTGGTCCGCAGATTCATCTGCACATACCACTAGGCGGGGAGGATCGGCGCGCAACTCGTCAAAGCGTGTCGAGGCGCTCAAGATTGCCTGACAGTGCTTCGACCCCATCAGGCCCACTCCGATCATCCCGATACCTGTCACAATCCGCCCTAATGATCGATGATTAGACAACTAATCCTATGCCAATGAGTCGAAATTCCTGCTGTGAAGGCAGGACAGACTCACGAAATAGTTCAACTCCTGAGGGCCCATGAGAGATCGGGTGATGTAAGCTCTCGTTCACCAGGAATTCGGAGAAACGTCAACTCTGTCAGAAGAGAGTGAATGGAGAAGTGATAATGAGACTACGTGCAAATGTCCTGTTGACCGGCTTACTGGTCTTGGGATTGGTAGCCGCAGCCTGCGGTGAGGCTGAGGAAGCCACTACCACCACCGCTGCCCCTGCGGCTGAAGCGCCCGAGCCTGCCGCACCAGACGATCCGATTGTGGTTGGGGTGCCGGCGCTTATCGCTACCCATCCGTTCTATGTGGAGCAGTATCGCTACTTCCAGCATGAGGCGGACCGGCAGGGCGCCGAACTGATAATTGTGGACAGCGCCCCCACCAAGGAGGTCAATGAGGTACAGATGCTCGATGACGCCTATTCCTTGCTGGAAAGAGGCGTTGACGCGATCATCATGGAGTACATCAACCCTGAGCCCTTCCTTGACTTCCAGGTGGAAGCGGCATCGAGAGGCGTATGCGTGCTCAACGAGTCGCAGACTCCTCTGACCGGAGCGCAGAACTGGAACGAGGACAACTACCAGGGCGGCTACGGGGTAGGTGTTCACGCTGGCGAGTGGGCAGCCGCCCGCGGTTACGACTCGCCCAAGATTGCCTTGATCGCACGTCCTGACAACCCACCAATCCTGGCCCGGAGCAACGGCTTTGTCGACGGCGTGAAGAGTGTCGTCCCCGGCGCCGAGGTGGTGGCCGAGGCTCAGGCGATGGGTCCTGAGGCGATTGCCGCCGCCTTCGCCAACATGGCAGCCGCCAACCCTGACGCCCGGATCTGGTTCGCTCCAGAGATCGACTCGGGAGTGGCCGGACTGGCGGCCTTGGCGGAACAGGGCCTAGACGACCCCGAACAGGTCTTCCTAGCGGTGACCAACGTCTCCGAAGCCGGCCTCGAGGTGCTGGCCCGAGGCGACACCCCACTCCAAGCTGCTTACATGTACTCCAAGAACAACCTGGCCTCGATCCAGATGTTCCGGGATGCCCTGGCTTGCGCCAGAGGCGAGACCAGACCACCCACCGTGTACATGCTCGGCCAAGTGGTAGACCCCAACAACCTGGCAGACATCCAACAGCTGCTCCAGGATCTGGACAGTTCCGGCGAGTACCCTCAGTATGTTGAGGATCTGATCGACAGTGTGATCGAATACCGGGACGAACCCCAAACCACCCCCGGGCCTGAGGATCCGATTGTGGTTGGGGTGCCGGCGCTTATCGCTACCCATCCGTTCTATGTGGAGCAGTATCGCTACTTCCAGCATGAGGCGGACCGGCAGGGCGCCGAACTGATAATTGTGGACAGCGCCCCCACCAAGGAGGTCAATGAGGTACAGATGCTCGATGACGCCTATTCCTTGCTGGAAAGAGGCGTTGACGCGATCATCATGGAGTACATCAACCCTGAGCCCTTCCTTGACTTCCAGGTGGAAGCGGCATCGAGAGGCGTATGCGTGCTCAACGAGTCGCAGACTCCTCTGACCGGAGCGCAGAACTGGAACGAGGACAACTACCAGGGCGGCTACGGGGTAGGTGTTCACGCTGGCGAGTGGGCAGCCGCCCGCGGTTACGACTCGCCCAAGATTGCCTTGATCGCACGTCCTGACAACCCACCAATCCTGGCCCGGAGCAACGGCTTTGTCGACGGCGTGAAGAGTGTCGTCCCCGGCGCCGAGGTGGTGGCCGAGGCTCAGGCGATGGGTCCTGAGGCGATTGCCGCCGCCTTCGCCAACATGGCAGCCGCCAACCCTGACGCCCGGATCTGGTTCGCTCCAGAGATCGACTCGGGAGTGGCCGGACTGGCGGCCTTGGCGGAACAGGGCCTAGACGACCCCGAACAGGTCTTCCTAGCGGTGACCAACGTCTCCGAAGCCGGCCTCGAGGTGCTGGCCCGAGGCGACACCCCACTCCAAGCTGCTTACATGTACTCCAAGAACAACCTGGCCTCGATCCAGATGTTCCGGGATGCCCTGGCTTGCGCCAGAGGCGAGACCAGACCACCCACCGTGTACATGCTCGGCCAAGTGGTAGACCCCAACAACCTGGCAGACATCCAACAGCTGCTCCAGGATCTGGACAGTTCCGGCGAGTACCCTCAGTATGTTGAGGATCTGATCGACAGTGTGATCGAATACCGGGACGAACCCCAAACCACCCCGAGTAATTAGAGAACCCGAAAGGACAGATAGCTTACGATGATGGTGGATTCGGCAGACAGCGGGTCCACCATCATCGCTGTCTCCGGTATATCAAAATTCTACGAGCGAGTACGGGCGCTCCACGGGGTGAGCCTCTCGTTGAGAGCCGGAGAATGCTTGGGGCTGGTAGGAGACAACGGAGCGGGAAAGACCACGCTGCTGCGGGTCATGAACGGAGAGTTGGCGCCCGACATCGGTGAGATCCGCGTGCATGGCGACCGGGTGAAAGAGTGGTCGGTTCGTGATGCTCGCCGAGTCGGAATCGCCACCGTCGCCCAGAACCTGGATCTGTGCGATGAACTGGATGTCCCTGGCAACGTCTTCCTAAACGCCGAAACACCCAAGTGGCGTTTCGGGCCGATCGGTTGGATGGATCGTCGCCGGATCCGCAATGAAACCAAGGACCTCTTGGCAAGTATGGGCGCGTCCGTACCGCACAGCGCAACCAAGGTCGAACGGCTTTCCGGCGGGCAGCGACAGGCCATTGCCATTGCCCGGTCTCTGCGGGGAGATCCACGGCTGGTGCTGATGGACGAACCGACCGCGGCACTGGGAATCCGTCAGGCGAACACCATTCTGGCCAGCATCAGGCGGATGGTCGAAGGCGGGATCGGGGTGGTGATCATCTCCCACAATCTCGATCACGTTCTCAACGTCAGTGATCGCCTGGTAACCATGTTCCAGGGAAGGATCACACTCGATGAACCGGCCAGCGCCATTCGCAGAGATAAGCTTCTGGCCGCCATGATGGGTCATCAAGAATGAGGGAACAGTGCCTACCAGGGTAGGTCGGAGTAGCGCCCTCGCACTGGGGTTGATCATCGTGGTCACCGTCGTGCAGTTACAGGCCAGCCATTATCTAACCCCTTCCAACATCCGGGTGCTAGCAATTCAATTGGTGTCATTGGGCATCGGAGCGTTGGGATCCGCCTTCGTGGTGGCCTCGGGCAATATCGATATCTCGATCGGCTCGATGTTTTCCCTATGCGGGGTGGTGGCATCCATGGCGGCCGCCGCCGGTGTGCCCTGGCCGTTGGCGCTCTTGCTGGGACCACTGATGGGGGCCGTCCTGGGCGGGATCAACGGTGTGATGGTCCACCGTTTGGCGGTGTCTCCCATCGTGGTGACCCTGGGCGCCCTGACTCTGTATGCCGGGGTGGTCATACTGATCACCAGAGGCAGAACGGTGGCAGGGGTTCCACAGGAATTCCGGACGGTGGGTCGGGGTCAGTTCTTCGCCATTCCGGTCAACGTCTTGATTTTCATCGGTCTGGCTTTGCTGGCCTTCGCCTTTGCAAACCGGATTGACATCGGCCGTCGTTTGCTGGCAGTGGGCTCCAACGTCAGGGCGGCCGCGTCAGTGGGAATTCCGATCCGAAAGTATGTGATCGGCGTGTTCATCGTCAACGGCATCCTGGTGGGCCTGGCCTCCACGTTGAGCGCCAGCCGATTCGGGACCGCCGCTCCCACCGCCGGCATCGGTTATGAATTGCAGGTGTTGACAGCTGTCCTGTTGGGTGGTGTGCTGTTCACCGGGGGGGTGGCTCCCATTGGGGGGGTCCTGTTGGCCGTATTCCTGATCGGCTCGATCCGATCGGGGTTGATAGCCATCGGATTCGAGGTAACCTGGACCAACGTCGTCATAGGGGCTCTGCTGATCGGCGCGGTGGCCCTCAATCAATTCTCGGAGGAAAGAAGGGAAAGAGCGGTAACCAGATCGGCGCTGGCAGAAGCCTTGGAGGAGGATGAGGAAGCCGGGACAGCCGACTCCGGTTCCCCTGATTCTGACCGGGAGTGAACGCTTTAGCGGCAGGTTGAAACGCATCTGAGAGGAGAGAGGACCGTGGCAGTTTGCGGGTATCTTGATCAATGGTCTTACCTTCCGGGGGACGAGGTGCGCATGCATCTCGACACCGAGGGCCAACCGTTCTCCTTCGATCTGGTCTCCCTTGATTCACCGGGAGCGCGCATAGCCTCCATCGGCCGGGATGGGATTCGGGGCAGCCAACCTTGCTCACCGGTGGGATCGATGGTCTATGTTCCAAGCGTCGGACCGGAGACTCTGACGCAAATGGCCGTGCAGCTTTGGATCTGGCCCACTCTGCCGAGGCGAGGTGAGCGACAGACACTGGTGCATTGGCGGGACCAAAACACCAAAGAAGGGGTGACCCTGGCTCTCGGCGAAGCCGGCCGCCCCTTCTTCAAAATGTCCTGGGCCGAACACCGATCGAGAGTCTCCTTGGAGGTCGCCCTCACAGAAAGGACCTGGTTTCGGGTTCTTGCCGGGTTCGACACCACTACGGGCCGACAATCTCTTTGTGTTGAGGATCTCGACGGACATTCTTGGGAACAAAGCGCAGCAATTCAACAACTGTCGGATGCGGGCCCTCTTGTTATCGATGGTCCGATCATGATGGGCGCCGTCGGAACTTTCGAGAGTGCGAGCAGCCACTCCATCGAACATTGCTATGACGGGAAGATCGAACAACCGGCGCTGTACCGTGAATGGACCCGATCCTCATTCGGAAAGAGTAGGGACGCAGCAGAATTCCCGCCCGATGCAGTGATCGGACGTTGGGACTTTGCCGGGATGGGAGCCACGACCCGCGTACCCGATGCAGGGCCGCACCAACGGGACGGCTGGACCGTCAACCTACCGGCATTGCGGATGAAGGGACACGCCTGGAGTTGGCGTCAGTCATCCGGCGAACAAGCTTTGAACCGAAGCGCCATCCACTTCCATCATGATGATGTTGGGGACAAGAACTGGGACGTGTCGGCTGCCGCCACTCTTCCCGAGGATCTGAAGCCTGGCGCTTATGCCATGCAAATCGGCAGCGGGGATGTTTCAATAGAACTGCCCTTCTTCGTCCGCAGCGGGAGTGACAAGCCGGATCTGGCGGTATTGATGCCCACCTTCACCTATCTGGCCTACGGGAACCTCCGGCCGGACCCCAATCCTGACTCGGTGGCTATCGAGGAGGCCCACGCCGAAGTGGGCATGCACCCCTTCGACGAGTCCAACGCTCTCGACAGTTTCCTGGCCACACGCCCCGACCTGGGCGCGGCGGTGTACAACCTGCATGCCGACGGAAGCGGGATTTGCTACGCCACCCGAAATCGTCCCATCGTGTCCTTTGCGTCCGAGTACGAGTGGTGGGGAACCAGGGGTCCGCGCCACTTCTCGACGGATATCATCCTGCTCCGGTGGCTGCGCGCGGAGGGTCACCGATTCGACGTCATCACTGATGAGGACGTCGACACATACGGCGTCGACCTACTCTCTTCCTACTCGGTGGTGATCACCGGGAGCCATCCCGAATACGTTTCGTCCGGGTGGCTGTCAGCGATGGAGGATTGGCTGGAGGTCGGCGGGAGGCTCATGTATCTGGGAGGCAATGGCCTCTATTGGGTAACTGCCACCCACCCCGACATGCCCGGCGTCATCGAGCTGCGCCGGGGTTTCGCCGGATCCCGCGACTGGACGTCCGAGGTTGGAGAAGAGTGGCTCAGCTTCGAGGACGGAGTGGGCGGATTGTGGCGTCACCGCGGCATAGCTCCCCAGCGGATGTTGGGGGTGGGATTCACCGCAATGGGTTGGGGCACCTCCGCCGGCTACCAGAGATGTCCCGACTCGTTCGAGGATGATGTCGCCTTCGTCTTCGACGGCATCGGGGACGATGAGATCATCGGTGAGTTCGACAGCGGTCTCGGCGGGGCGCTCATGGGAGCTGCAGGCGATGAGATCGACCGACTCGATTATGAGCTGGGAACTCCCTCCCAGGCCAGGTTGCTTGCCACCTCCTCAGGCCGTCATGGCCAGTTCCAGCGCGCTATCGAAGACCTCATGCAGACCAACAGCTTCTTCGGGTCGCCTCGGGACCCCGATGTGAGGGCGGACATGGTTCTCATAGAGCGAGAAGACGGCGGATGCGTCTTCTCGGTCGGATCCATGAACTGGATTCCGTTCCTTGCAACTCATAATGGGAACAGCAATGTGGCGAAGGTCACCCGCAATGTCCTGGCAAACTTCCTGTCACGACCGAGAGAGGGAAGAGGAGGAACAAAGGAGTGACAAGGAGGGTCGGAGTCGGGGTAGTGGGCTGCGGTCATGTGAGTCGCCAATACCTGGAGGGATTCGAGACGATGTCCTCGCTCGAGGTGGTCGGCTGTTTCGACGTTGATCGAACCCAGGCGCAAACCCGCGCCGCGGAGTTCGACATCCCCTACATCTACCGCCACTTGGAGGAAATGCTCGCCGACCCTGCGATAGAGATTGTTCTGAACATCACTCCCCCATTGGTCCATTTTGGAGTCTCGGAGGCCGCGCTCGAGGCCGGTAAACACGTCTTCTCGGAGAAGCCCCTTGCCCCCACCCGGGAACAGGGACAACATCTCCTCCACCTCGCCGCCGCCAACAAAGTCCGGCTGGCATGCGCCCCGGATACCTTCCTGGGAAGCGGACTCCAAACTTC
>JAPPKR010000275.1 GCA_028819835.1 bacterium
ACAACCACCCCCACCGAGGACACCACCACAACCACCGCCGACACCACCACAACCGAGGACACCACCACAACCACCGCCGCGACCCCCGACACCACCACAACCACCGCCGTTCCCGGGCCGCCGCCGACGCCCAGTCCACTGACGGGGTTGGGCGTGGCCGACCCAGACTCCCTGAACCGACGGACCATGGCGGTGAAAGTCGACAACCATTGGGACTCCCGTCCCCAGGTCGGCATCGGCGAAGCCGAAGCGGTATTCGAACTGCTGGTCGAGTCGGGGATAACTCGCTTCATAGCCTTGTTCCACTCGGTCGACTCCACCTACGTTGGGCCGGTGCGCTCGGTGCGGCCCACCGATCCCCACCTGCTCCGACACCTGAACACCACCGTGCTGGCCAGCGGGGGCCAGGACTGGATCATCAACACCTTTCCGCGCAACGGGGTGGGGGTGATCGGAGAGATCGGCGTGGGAGGGTACCGTGAGGAGACTCGGCGGGCGCCTCACAACTACTTCGTAAACACGGCCGAGTTCCGGCCCACCGCCGACCAGCGCCTCTATCCCAACACTCCCCCACCCCCTCTGTTCGAGATCGGGGACCTGCCGGTGTCGGGCATCCCGGGCGGCGTCTCCAGAGTGACCATGGAGTGGGCGCCGACCAACACCGTCACCTGGAAGTGGACCGGAAGCGCCTATGAGCGTCACCTGGAGGACGGTCCCCACACCTGGACCCACGTCGAGGGGGGCGAGGAAGTGATCACCGCCGATGTCCTGGTCGTGATCTTCTCCCGATTGTTCTACACCACACCCCCCCAGGGCGGGGTGACTCTCCCCACCATGGAAACCACCGGCGAGGGAAGGGTGCTGGTGTTCGCAGAGGGCCAGGTGGTGGACGGGAGATGGGAGCGGGCGGACACGGCCCAGCCCTTCTCGTTCATGCTGGCCGATGGTTCTCCCATAACGGTTCCCGCCGGTCGCCCCTGGATCAGCCTCTTTCCAGACGGGCGTCTTGTTTCCTGGTAGGCGTTGGACCCCTTGGATAGCGCCCGGTTCCTGGCCCGGCAGGTTCGAACCGGAAGGCGATCGGCGCGAGACGGCGTCGGAAAGGCCCTGGCCGACCTTCACGATTCCCAGGCCGCACTGAACCTCACCACCTTCATAGACGAGAGCGCGATCTCTCGCGCCGAGGAGTTGGACAGGCGGGTGGCGGCGGGCGAGGATCCCGGCCCGCTGTGCGGAGTGCCGGTGGTGATCAAAGACATTATCGATCAGGCGGGAGTGCCCACCACTTGCGGATCGGCCTTCTACAGGGCCCTTCCCCGACACTCGGCACCGGTCGTCGAACGCCTGGAGAGAGCCGGCGCGGTGATCGTGGCCCGTGCGGGCCTGCACGAGTTCGCCTTCGGCTTCTCATCCGAGAACCCATGGTTCGGCCCGGTGCGGAACCCCCACGACCCGGCGACTTCCCCGGGAGGATCGTCAGGTGGCTCCGGCGCCGTGGTGGCGTCCGGAGCGGCGCCGATCTCCATAGGCACGGACACCGGCGGCTCCATCCGGGTCCCAGCCGCGCTGTGCGGGATCTTCGGGCTCAAGGTGACCCACGGGCGCGTACCGCTCACCGGGGTCTTCCCGCTGGGCGCTTCCCTCGACACGGTGGGACCCCTGGCGGCCACCACCGGGGACCTCTCCTTCGCCTACGCCTCCCTGGCGGGATGGCATCCTGAAGACCCCTGGTCGTCTCCCCGGCCCACCGATCTCGACCTCCTCAACGCCCCTCTGGAACCCCGGGACCTCCGGGTGGGTCTGCCCGATCAGTGGATAGAGAACGCTCCCTATGCGGCGGGGTACAGGGAGCGCTTCGACGTGATCATCGGCCAACTGGAGAGCCTGGGTGTCGGTGTCGAACAATTCGACGACCCGGTTCTGCTCCCTCCGGGAAGGCTCGAAAACTTCTTCTACCCTCAGGTAGCCGCGGTGCACCGCCGGTGGTGGGAGGAGGGACGACCCTACGGCAGGGAGGTGGCGGGGCGGATCAGGGAGACGCTGGAAATCGGCGGAGACCACCCCACAGAGGCGCTGCTGGACGCCAAACGCTGGCAGGCCCATCTGCAGCACCGGATGAGCGCCGCCTTCCAACGCTTCCACCTGCTGGCCCTTCCCACCGCCGGCGCCCTCCGCAAAGTCATCGGCGACCAGGAGATGCATACGGTCACTCACGGCAGGCTTGCTTACCGGGCGGTGCTGTCCTGGTTCAACTCCCTGGTCAACGTGTCCGGCTGTCCGGCGATCAGCATCCCCGTTCCTCAGCCGGACCAGACCTCCGGCGTCCCCTTTTCGCTGCAATTGGTGGCTCCATGGTGGAGAGAGGACCTGTTGCTCCGAGCATCGGCGATCCTGGAGAAGGAAGGTGTGGCCCGCTCGGTCCTGGCAGTCGGGACCTGGCCGTCCCGTCAGTCCCGGTAAGGCTACGATTCCCGGTAAGGTTTGCTATTAGAGGTTTGAAAAGTCGTGGCTCCAAGTATTATTGGTTGCCTGACACCGAGGTCTGAATATCTAACGTGACATCACCAACCGCCCACGCCGAGGCGGACGTTTCCGACCCGTCCCCCAACGGCGATATCACTCCCCTAAGACAAGTAACCGTCCGCTTCGCCGGCGACTCCGGCGACGGGATGCAGTTGGCGGGCAACCGTTTTGCCGACACCTCGGCTGCCTTCGGAAACGACCTCTTCACCCTGCCCAGCTTCCCGGCCGAGATCCGGGCCCCCGCCGGCACCCTTCCCGGAGTCTCCTCCTTCCAGATCCAGATCGCCGACTGGGACATCTCCACTTCCGGTGATCGGCCCGACTGCCTGGTGGCGATGAACCCCGCCGCTCTCAAAACAGACCTCGCCGATCTTCGCCAGGGAGGGACCCTGATAGTCAACAGCGAGGCTTTCGACGAGCGGGGCCTCGCCAAGGCCGGATACGAGGACAGTCCCCTGATGGACGGCAGCCTCAATCAATACGACCTGATAGAAATCCCCATGAACACCATCACCAAGGAGGCGGTGGCGGACAAGGTCAGCGGGCGATCGGTTCTCCGCTCCCGCAACTTCGTGGCGCTCGGGTTCCTGGCGTGGCTGTTCCAGCGGCCCCTCGAACCGATCATCACCTGGACCGAGAACAAGTTCGCCAAACTCCCGATGGTCGTCGCCGCCAACCTGGCCGCCCTGAGGGCGGGGTACAACTTCGGAATCACAACCGAGACGTCGAGGAGCATCTTCCAGGTCAAGCCGGCCAGCCTTCCCCACGGCGTCTACACCAGCATCACCGGCAACACCGCCTTGGCGTGGGGGTTGATCGCGGCTTCCTACTGCGCCAAGCTGCCGCTCTACTACGGTTCGTACCCCATCACCCCGGCTTCCGACATCCTCCATGAACTTGCTCGCCACAAGCGGCTGGGGGTCCGCACATTCCAGGCCGAGGACGAGATCGCCGCGATCGGGGCGGTGATCGGGGCCTCATTCGGGGGAAGCCTGGCGGTCACCGGTTCCTCGGGGCCGGGGATCTCGCTGAAGAGCGAGGCGATCAGCCTGGCGCTGACCGCCGAGTTGCCGCTGGTGGTCGTCAATGTCCAGCGCGCCGGCCCGTCAACGGGGATGCCTACCAAGCCGGAACAGACCGACCTGCTGTTCTCCCTGTTCGGCCGCCATGGGGAATCGCCCCTCCCGGTGCTGGCCTGCGCCACTCCCTCGGATGTGGTGGAGACCACCATCGAGGCGGCCCGGATCGCACTCAAGTACATGACCCCGGTGATCCTCCTCTCCGACAACCACATCGCCAACGGCTCCGAGCCCTGGAGGATCCCGGCGGCGGCGGACCTGCCGGACATAAGCGTTCCGTTCGCGTCGTCCCCCAACGGTGCAGGAGGGCGCTTTTTGCCCTACCTGCGGGACTTCAACACCTTCTCCCGACCCTGGGCCATCCCCGGCACCAAGGGCCTGGAACACCGGATCGGCGGTCTGGAGAAGGAGAACATCAGCGGCGACATCTCCTACAACCCCGACAATCACCAGTTGATGACCGACTCCCGAGCCTGGAAAGTCGCGAACATCGCCAACGACATACCGCCCGTCGAGGTACATGGAGAGTTGGACTCCAACCTCCTGGTGCTGGGCTGGGGTTCCAGCAAGGGCACGATGGGAGCGGCCTGTCGCAACCTGAACCGGGAGGGTTACAAGGTCGCCTACGCCCATCTTCGATACCTGAATCCCCTCCCCGCCAACCTGGGGGACGTGCTGCACTCCTACGAGAAGGTGTTGATCCCGGAACTCAACACCGGCCAGTTGCGCTATGTGATCCGGGCCAACTTCCTGAAGGACGCCTACGGTCTCAACAAGGTGACCGGTACTCCCTTCTACATCGGGGAGATAAGGGACAGGATCCTGGAGGTACTCGAGTCGTGAGCAATTTGACCTACACCCGGTCCGACTTCCAGAGCGACCAGGAGGTCCGGTGGTGCCCGGGGTGCGGCGACTACACGGTCCTCGCTTCGGTGCAGAGCTTTATGACCCAGATGGGGATACCGCGAGAGAACATCGTGGTCGTCTCGGGAATCGGCTGCGCCGCCCGCTTTCCCTATTACATGAATACTTACGGGTTCCACACCATTCACGGCCGGGCGCCGACCATCGCCACGGGCTTGGCGACCTCCCGTCCCGATCTGTCGGTTTGGGTGGTGACCGGTGACGGAGACGCACTCTCCATCGGGGGAAACCATCTGATTCATGCCCTGCGCCGCAACGTCAACATCAAGATCCTGCTGTTCAACAACCAGATCTACGGGCTCACCAAGGGTCAGTACTCACCCACCTCCGAGGTGGGGAAGCGCACCAAGTCCACTCCCTTCGGCTCGATCGACTTTCCCTTCAACCCGGTCAGCCTGGCCATCGGGTCCGAAGCCTCTTTCGTGGCGAGAACCCTGGACATGGACCGCAATCACACCCAGTACGTCCTCGGCGAGGCCGTCAACCACACCGGTTCGGCGTTCATCGAGATCTATCAGAACTGCAACGTCTTCAACGACAAGGCCTTCATCGCCCTGACCGGCCGGGCCGAGCGGACCGTCAACCGGATCAACCTGGAGGAGGGCAAGCCGGTCGTCTTCGGCGGCTCGGGGGAGAGTTGCGTGGTGATGGAGAATGGCGAGGCTCGGATCAAGCCCACGTCCTCGGTCGATCCCGACCAGATCCTGGTCCACGACCCGTCCCGGGAGAACCCCAGCGTGGCGTTCTCCATCAGCCGGCTTTCCCACACCCCCCACGGTCCCACTCCCCTGGGGGTCTTCCGCAACATCTCCCGTCCCACCTATGGAAGCGAGATGCAACAGCAGATCGTCGACGCTCAAAACCGGGGACCGGCAGACCTCGACGCCCTGTTCAGTTCGGCGGGGACGTGGGAAGTCACGTGAACGGGACCGGAGCGGAGGAGAGGGGCGAACGATGCGCGTAAACGTGCTCGGAGGCGAGCTAGCGCCCTGCTCCTTCGAGCCTCTCACCGGGTACTACCGGAACGGCTCCTGCGAGACCCGGGGGGATGACATAGGAGTGCACGCGGTGTGCGCCGAGATGACCGAGGAGTTCCTCGAGTTCAGCAAGTCCCGGGGCAACGATCTCAGCACCCCGATGCCTCTCTACGGGTTCGAAGGCCTGGCTCCCGGTGACTGCTGGTGCCTGTGCGCCTCCCGCTGGCAGGAGGCCTTCGAGGCCGGGATGGCCCCGCGGGTGCGGCTGGAGTCAACCTCGGTGGCCGCCCTGGAATGGATCAACCTGGGCGACCTGAAGAAGCACGCCCTCTAGCAACGCTACTTGCTGGAGGCGGCTGCGGCCGCGGCGACCGCCGCGCTGATGATGGGATCGGCCAGCCGGGAGAAGGGAAGGGACTGAACCCAGACCCGCCCCACCCCGCTTATCGTGGCCAGGAAGATTCCCTCGCCGCCGAAGGCCATGGTCTTGAGCCCCCCGGCCCGCTCGATGGAGTACTCCATTCCCTCTTCGAAGCCGACCAGGCATCCGGTGTCGAGACGAATGGTCTCTCCCGCCAGATGGCGCTCCACGACCATGCCGCCGGCGTTCACGAAGGCTATCCCGTCCCCCTCCAGCTTCTGGAGAATGAATCCCTCGCCGCCGAACATGCCACTGCCGAAGCGGCGGTTGAAGTGCATGGAGACCTTGGTCCCCAGAGCCGCGCACAGGAAGGCGTCACGCTGGCAGATCACCGGTCGCCCTATCTCCGCCAAATCGAGAGGCACGATCTTGCCCGGCACCGAGGCGCCGAAGGCCACCTTGGCCCGTCCGCCGCCAGAGTTGGTGAAATGGGTCATAAACAGGGACTCTCCGCTCAGCACCCTTCCGGCCGCGCTCTTCGCCTTCCTGAAGAAGCCGCCTCCTCCCTCGGGCTCGGACCCGTCCCCCATCTTGGCTTCGAACGTGACACCCTCGTCCATGAAGATCATGGTCCCGGCCTCCGCAACCGCCGTCTCCTCCGGATCCAGGTACACCTCCACGAACTGCAGATCGTCTCCCCGGATCTCGTAGTCGATGTCGTGGCTTCGCATGGCACTCCTTACCGATAGCTTGGTGGTTAAGTCTGGCCGATCCGGGGTGCTACGCGGCGGAAATACCGTGAACCCGGGCGGGGCGGTCCTTGCTAAGGTCATGGCCAAGTGAGCAACCTCAACGTCACGCCTTTCGACCGCCTGGGCCGGATCCTGGCAGACCTGCGCATCTCGGTCACCGACCGGTGCAATTTCCGGTGCACCTACTGCATGCCCAAGGAGATCTTCAATCGCGACTACAAGTTCCTGGAACGCACGGCGCTCCTCAGCTTCGAGGAGATAACCCGCCTCGCCCGGATCTTCGTCTCCCTGGGCGCGAGGAAGGTACGGCTCACCGGCGGCGAGCCCCTCCTGAGAGCC
>JAPPKR010000019.1 GCA_028819835.1 bacterium
CGTACTGGGATCCCAGAGGTCGACCGGTGTAACGGACCGAGAAGTCGCTTCCCGCATCGGACCAGACCCGCATGATATCGGACGTGGCCATGTACTCGACGCTCTTGTCGCCGCGCTTGCGGATCTCCGGAAGCGGGAACAGGCGACGGAGGTGGTCTTCGGGCTCCTCGATCATCAGGCTCCGAACGCCGGCCTCCAGGGCCTCGTTGTGGGCGTCGGAGTAAATCCAGTGCGACCCCATGCTGGCCAGGAATCCCACGACCAGGTCGCTTCCCTTCCAGGCATCGACGATGGTACGCGACTTCATCCACGAGTCGTCAGCGGCCACCATGATCTGAAAGAAGTCTCCACCCAACACCCCGACGGCTCCCATCAGGGCGGTTATGTAAGCCGGATTGCTGTGGGTGTTGGTGAAGGCCATGACGGTCTGCCCGGGGCCCACGCCGCACAACTTCATGTGGTCTCGGAACATCGGCACCAGTTCGGCGCCGGCTGCTGAAGTGGTTGGGACTCTACGCAATTCTTTCCTCCTTCGCTGTTACCGGTTTATCGTAACCGCTCCGGGGGAACCCCTTTGGTGTGGAGAGGCCTCTCCTATCGAGTTCGAGGAACGACAGTCGTTACATCCGAACGAGGTCCGCGAAAAAACCAACATCTAACGGGTTGACCTTGTCACAGTCCTGACCAATACTCACAGGAGTCACAAACACCTTCCGGTCCGCCCGACGTCGCCGGACCGCACTTTCGAGGTGAAGGTCATAGCCGTCGAAAACATGCCCCTGGCGGGTCCAGCGGCTCGCGTTTCGACCCGTGGAGGCGGTGGCGGGGGGTGGGCCCTTGCGAGGAGAATGTTCCGGCGGTTTTCGCGGGATTGAGTGTGTTTTCGCGGGTTTGGAGATGGTTTCTCCCGCGGCTCGGGATCAGGGATGTGGGGGGAAACTGCCGGCAACAGTTACTTGATTACGGTCAGGCTGAATCCGGAAACGTAGGCCAGGACATCCAGATCATCGATACTGTTGACCTGGCTTACCCACAATTTTTCGAAGGTCTTGACATCGACGGGTACGCCGTTGGCTTGGAACAAATGGCTGGAGTCGTAACTCCATAGGGTGAAGAACGTACGGTATTTCCTTTCAGAGGCGTACAACTCGACCTCCTTGAGATCCAGAGTTGAATGCGGGGCTAAATCGCGACCTTGGACTTGGTCGAAATCCTTCTCGCTACGGGCGAGACTCACGATCCAAATAATCAAGTCACCGTCCACGTACCTGACCTCTTTGGAATCCAAGTACCCGTCATCGTCCCGATCGCTGAAGACCTGGGCGTCGATCTTGACGAGGAACTCGTAACCATCCCCGAAGCCCTCGGGGATCTCGATGTCGATGTCGGCCGTCACGCCTCTGCGGCTGATCTTGATGCTGGGGGTGCCCTCGGCGCCGGAAACCTCCCCAACCGCGTAGACACCGTCGGCGCCGGGTACCGGGGCATGGAAGAGTTGGTAGCTCATTGTGGCTTCCACATCGGTGTTGGGTCTTCCCGTGTAACGAGAGGCTGTGCCGCGAAGTGCCCTTCCGTATTGGTCAAGCAGATCGAAGTGGATCGTGAACGCGATCTTGTCGCCCTCCCGCTGTTGGTAAAGGTCAAAGGCAGGGGAGGCCTCCACCAGGACTGACTCGCCGTCACTCCAGGCGATCTGGTGGGTTTGGGTGGAGCAGCAATCTGCACCGATGGTCACCGTGTCGAGGCGCTCGTGCTGAGCAGGACCCCTCAGAGCGAAGGTGGCGCTGCCCTTCTCGTCGGTTAGCACCGTGTGGTCAACTGTGCTGTCGCGCCCCAGACTCAGAAGGTCGGGGTCGGGCCAGCCAGAGCGCACATCCTCTGCATCGACTCTCACGGTCCGGCTCTGGACTTCGATCTCGATCGGCACGCCCTCTCTCTCCAAGTGAGCTCCGTCCTCATCCAGGAGTTGGGTGGTGAACGCCACCGAGGAACGTCGATCCAGGTCAACAATCAGCGCTCCGTCGCCGCGTATCCGGGCGGCATTGGCGGGTACGTCGTGGCTGACCGAGAGGGTGTCCGCGTCTCTCTCCCACATGCCCCGAGCCGTGGAGTACCGCACAATGTCCCGATCGAATCTCTGTCCATCCCGCTGACCAACCCATGCGTAAATGCTCATAGTTGCCCCAGGCGTGGCGTCAAAGTCCTCGAAGAGGTTCCCATCGAAGTCGGTGGCCCTGTCTTCGTCGGCATCCCAGACGCAGTCACCGTCGCCGAGGATCGTGTCCTGATCACAGGTACCGTCGCTCTCCAGACCACCTTGGGGATCGTCGGTGTAGAACCAGTCCACCACGACATCGTCGCTGGGAGCGAAGCGCTCATCTCGCACGGAAACCATCATGAGGATTGTCAACTCGTCCGCGGCCCGGGCGGGTGCCACCTGCACCAGCACCCCCTTCGGTCGTAGATTGGAGTGGTCCAGAGCCGCCGCCAGGAACTCCGCCATGGTGGCTCTTGTCATCTCCGCGCCCGGCGCATAGGAAAGTTCGGCAACCCCGCTTGCCACGCCCAGTTCGTATAGCTGGGTCACCGCCGAGTAGACGGCGTGCGGAGCGGCGTCCAGGTCCTGGAAGGGAGACTCTACGTCGAAGTTTCCGTCGTTGTCGTTGACGTCGTCGGGTGTGTATCCGAAGGGGACTCTCCCGTCTGCGGCGGGCGCCATCAGGTCCATGAGCCTTTGCAGGAAGAGAGCCATCTCGCCCCGGCTGACATTTCGGTCCGGCGCGTAAGTGGTGGCGGTAGCGCCAATCGTGATCCCCATCTGGTAGATCTGGCTGATCGCTTCCTGGGACTCTTGCTTGAGGTTTGCTACATCTGTGAATGGATTGTCTCGCGCCGATGGCACGTTGATTCCCACCATCCTGGCCACGCGGACCAGAAAGAGCGCCATGTGTTCACGGATCACCGGACTGTCCGGCATGTACGCGTTGGCGGCTGCGCCGTTGGTGATTCCGTAATAGGCGATGCAGTCGATATCCCCGGCGTTCGGGTGGTCAGGGGGGACGTCGGTAAAGCCGGCGCTCGGGACAATCTCGTCGGGGCATGCTTCGAATGTCGCTATGTAGTCGGGCGCCGGGTCGGCAGCATTGGTGGGAACCGGGCCGATAACCACCATGCCGACCAGGAGCGCCAGAGCCGTCGGCAACCCCGCAGAGCGACTCCAGCGGATGGAGGTGTGAGTTGCCATAGACAACTTTATAGCATCGACCCGGGAACCAATCACCGGGTCCGAGCATCTTAATTAATTGGCCGACCACACTCTCTTGAAGAGATCTATCCAGTTTTGTCCGAGGATCGCTTCAACGGCATCAGGGGGATAGTCTCGCTTGACCAGCTCCTTGGTGACGTTGGGAATCTGGGCGGGGGTCTCGAGACCGATCGGATGGGTGCCGGAATCGTCGGGGTAATCCTCGATGCTCCACTCCCCCGAGGCGATCATCTCGGCGTGGATCTCGGGGCTGAGTTCGCAGAAGTCCAGGCCCAGGCCGACATGGTCGGGTCCGATCAAGTCCACCAGGTAGTCGATGTGATCCACCAGGTCCGCCACCGTGGCGCCCTTACCACCCGGTTTGACAAAGGCCGGATAGGCGTTGACTCCCACCAGCCCGCCCAGGTCGGCGACAGCGCGGATCTGCTCGTCGTCGATGTTGCGGCGGTTCTTGCAAAGCGCCAGGGGGTTGGAGTGGGAGAAGACCGGCGGCGTCGAGGAAACCCGCATGGCGTCGAAGGTGGTGCGGCGACCGGTGTGAGAGAGGTCGACCACCATGCCCAGGCGGTTCATCTCCCTGATGACCTTCCGGCCAAATGCTGTCAAGGGGCCGTCGCCGGGTTCCAGGCACCCGTCTCCCACCAGGTTGGTCCGGTTGTAGCAGATCTGGACCATCCGCAGGCCCTGAGGGTGGAACCGCTCGTAGTTGGCCAGATCGTCGCCCATGGGGAGGGTGTTCTGGAAGTGGATGATCACCCCCAGCTTCCCCGGAACGGGAAACCGGTCGAAGTCCGACGGCTCATTGACCGCGATCAGGCGGTCGTCCTCGGTCAACCACCGGTCCCATTGCTCAAGAAGATCCTGGGTCTCAGCGGGACCTTCCCAGTTGGCCGCAGTGGGAACCGCGATATCCACCCCGCCCTCGATCCAACTGTCCCAATGATCGGGGTCGGTCATCTGGGGGCAGACCCCGTCAACGACTGTCACAGTAGTACCCGGTAATACCTGCTATGGCAATCTGAAGACACTTAGCCCCGACCGACGACTCGAATAAAAGGAAATGGTCAGGTCTTGCAGGGCAGTGGGTTGTGAAGCAACTTGAACCAACGCCGCCTCGAACGCGTCGATGCCGACCTCATCGTTACCGACGAAGAACCGGTCATCGGTCCCGTCGTAACGCCAGAGCGTGAAGCAGGTACGGAACTCGTTTCGATCCGGATAGACAGCTACGGTGGGATAGGTCCCGCCAAGCCCGCCAGTCAGGGCACACGCTTGCACCTTGTCCTCGGCCCTATTGGCTTCCTCAACAATCCACACCACAACTTCATCCTCTACGTACCTGACTTCATCGTTGGCATCACCGGCGTCATCCAGGGAGTCTTGGGTACCATTCGTATCGTGGTCACTGAAGATCGTGGGCTTCAGCACCATCAAGAATCCTTCGTCTTCGGTATTGTCCTGATGTATTTCAGAAGATGCACTGGCCGTGAACCGCCCGCGACTGAACAGCATTTTTTCATCATCAGCAAGGGTGCAACTGGCGACAGGTGCCACCGTTCCGATCGAGATGTCGGCAACACCGTGCAGACAGTGGGCCAGTAGACCCTTCAGAGTCGTACCGGTCCTCCCCGTCCGGGTGTCTGTAGTGCTGGAAATCGTCTCGCCGTACTGGTCGTAGAGCCCGTACTCGACCGGGACCTTGATCGTGTCATTCCGAGGCTTCCGGAGATACAGTTCAAACTGGGGACGGGCTGTCACGAGCACCGGGTCCCCCTCGCTCCAGTAGATCTCATACGTCACGGACTCGCAATCCTGACAATCGGGATTGAAATTGACAGTGTCGAGGCGGTGATTCCGGCGAGGGGCATCAAGCTCGAACACCGCCTCGCCATCCCTATCGGTCACCAATGTCTCGTCGTATTCATCATCGCCGGTCAGCGGGTCAGCGACCGGAGCCGGGAAGTTGTCTGAATCCTCCCTGTCCACCAATAGGAGGATGTCCTCGGTGTCGACCTCGACCTCTATCTCGATGCCCTCCAATTCCAAAGGCATGTCGAGATCGTCCAGCAACTGTATGGTGAACTCGACCGAGTCGATGTCGAGATCGACGATGTACGAGTCATCCGTCCCACTCATCTTGAAAGCCGTAGGCGGTATGTCTCGATCATCGGGCGTCACCCGGATGCTGCGGGGACCCTTGGCCGAATGGGTCAACGCCGTGGAGTACTCCACCGTGTGCTCCTCGAATTCGTCGCCGTCCCGGCGACCGACCCAGGCGTAGAAGGTATTGGTTGCCCCGGAGACGGCTTCTATGCGGTCCTGGAAAATGTTCCCGTCCCGGTCGGTTTCATCATCGCGATCTTCATCCCATGTGCAGTCCGCGCTATTCGGCAAGATCAAGTCATCGTCACACCCGCCTCTCACCAACCCGCCGTCCTCGTCGCCGGTGTAGAACCAATCCACCGGCTGGTCCTCAACGGGATTGAAATTGGAGTCTCGATACGAGATCATCATCGTTATGTCGAAGTTGTCCAAGCCGCTTTTCGGCGTGACCTGGACCGTCGTACCCGCCGGGCGAGCGTTGGAGTGGTCCAGGATCCCGGCCATGAACTCGGCCATGGCCGCCCGGGACATGTCGTCACCCGGGCCGTAGGTGCTGGAAGTAGTACCGCTTCCCACGCCCAATTCATAGAGGTTCGTCACCGCGTCGAAGGTCTCGACGAAGACATTGGTCAGATCGCGATACGGAGAGCCGATGTCGAAGCGACCGCGGTTGTCGTCAACATCAGCCGGGATGTACCCGTAGGCATCCCGGCCGTCCGCCACCGGGTCCATCCGATCCATCAGTCGGCTAAGGAACAGGGCCATCTCGCCCCGGCTTACATCCCGTGCGGGCGCATAGGTTGTCGTTGTGGCACCGATCGTGATCCTCAACTGGTAGATCTGGCTGATGGCGTCCCGGGACTCCCGGGTCAAATGCCCGATGTCGGTGAAGGGAGTCGAACCGGGAGGCGGAAGGTCTATGCCCACGAGCCTGGCCAATCGGGTCAAGAAAAGCGCCATGTGCTCGCGGATCACCGGAGCGTCAGGCGAGTAGGTGATGGGAACGGTTCCCGGCGGAGAGGTCCCCTTGGTGATCCCGTAGTAGGCGATGCAATCGATGTCATCGACGTTGCGGTGGCGGGAGGACACATCGCTGAAGTCCGCATCCGGTATCGCATCCGGGGGACAGGCGTCGAAACTGGCCAGGTAGCTCGGCGCCGGGTCGGTGGTCTGGGCGGTGGTGGTGGCGGGGGAGATTACGAACACGCTGACCACGAGAGACAGGCCGGCCAGCACCCCGATCGGCTTCCGGAATTGGCTGGTGAAGTGAGTTGTCATTGTGAAACACCTGCGATGTGGTCGAGATGCCCGGCGCCCGCTTCAGGAGCCAAGCTTCATTTTAACCACCACACGGGTGAATCAGCCGCCTTTATCCCCCTCGTGGCCTTCCACCTGTCAGAACGCGGTGTTACCATGTTTTCGATGAGTTGCTTAAGGGCTCTGCGTCCTGAGCGGCTAATCTGAAAAGCAAGCCAAACGAAGGCAAGACGAACAAAGGAAGGAAAGATGAAAAAGACGCGT
>JAPPKR010000065.1 GCA_028819835.1 bacterium
TGCAGGCATCCGACTTCGAGGTGCAGGCGATCCGGGAAAGCCTGGGACTGAACAAACCCCTCTATCACCAGTACTGGATTTACATGCAGGGACTGATCCAGGGTGACCTGGGTTTCTCGCTGCGCACCGGCTTCCCCGTCGCCGAAGACATCCGCAACCGCCTCCCGGCCACCGTGGAGATGGTGATCTTTGCCCTGGCCTTCGCTCTTGCGATCGCGCTCCCGCTGGGGGTGTGGGCCGCGGTGCGGAGGGGCAAGCTGGTCGACCGCTTCAGCCGGTTCATCTCCACCCTGGGGGTGGCCATCCCCGACTTCTGGGCGGCCCTCATCCTGGTGTTGATCTTTTTCGTTTTTCTTAGCTGGGCGCCCGCGCCGGTCGGCCGCCTGGACCTCGGGGCCTCCCCTCCCGACGGAACCGGCTTCTACCTATTGGATTCCCTGGTGAGCGGACAGTGGGGAACCTTCAGAAACGCATTGGCGCACATCATCCTCCCCATGATCTCCCTGGGTTTCCCCGCCATCGCGCCCATCACGCGCCTCACCCGCAACGCCACCCTGTCGGTCCTTCAGTCCGACTACATCGCCTTCGGAAGAGCCTCCGGTCTACGGGGGGCTCCCCTATACCTCAAATACGTTCTTCGCAACTCCCTCCCGGGCGCCATAACCATGACCGGCCTGATCTCGGGATACATGATCGGAGGGGCGGTCCTGATAGAGAGAGTCTTCTCCTGGCCGGGGGTGGGCCTTTACGCCTACAACTCCCTGGAGAGGACCGATCATGCCGCCATCCAGGGCGTCGTCCTCCTGTCGGCGGTCACCTACCTGCTGGTGTTCCTGGTAGTGGACCTGCTCCAATCCATAGTCGACCCGCGGGTGAGGTTGAAATGACGACCAGCGCCGTCAAGAGAAAGTGGGACCGCCGCCTGGTGGTCGGGTTGATCATGTTCGGGGGCATGATCTGCGTGGCGATCTTCGCTCCATTCATCGCCCGCAACGACCCGTTGGCGATCGACTTCGGAACCCAGTTCCTGGCCCCTTCCGCCGACCACTGGTTCGGCACCGGCAGGTTGGGCTTCGACATCTTCGCCCGGGTGGTCTACGCGGCCCGGTACGACCTGGTCATCTCCATGTCGGCGGTGTTGATGTCGATAGTGATCGGCCATCCCATCGGGCTGGTGGTCGGGTACCTGGGAGGGCGTGTCGACTCGCTCACCATGCGGGCCCTCGACGTCATCCAGTCCTTCCCGGCTTTCATACTGGCGGTGGGAGTGCTGGCCGCGTTGGGTGAAGGCGTTTTCAACCTGATCCTGGTGATCGGCTTCGTGGGCATACCCACCTTCGTCCGGTTGGTGCGAGCCGAGGTCCGCTCCCTCCGGGAGCATTCCTACGTCGAGGCCGGACGGGCGGTGGGCAACTCGCGGACCCGGATCATGTTCCGGTACATCGCACCCGGAACCGTCGGAACGGTCGTCACCCAGGCGGCGATCAGTTGCGGCTGGGCGATCCTCCTCACCGCCGCCCTGGGGTTCATCGGCCTGGGAGTCCCGCTCCCCGACCCCGAGTGGGGGGCGATGATCGCAGAGGGCGTCGAGGAGATGGTGGTGGGAGGACGCTGGTGGATCTCGGTGTTCCCCGGCATCGCCATCGCCGTCACGATCTTCTCCCTGAGCCTGATCGGAGAGTCGATCGCCGACCTGGTGGAGCCGACCAGGAGGAAGTCACGATGAGCGCCCTCCTGGAACTCCACGGGCTCGAGGTCGAGATCGAGGGCCTGCCCATCCTCCGCGGCGTGGACCTCGAGGTCAGGCCGGGGGAGATACTGGGCGTGGTGGGCGAGACGGGAGCGGGCAAGTCGATGACCGCCCGGTCGATCCTCGATCTCCTGCCTGCCAAAGCCACGCTCTCCTTCGAGGAGTGCACGTTCGGCGGGGAGGACTTCATTCCGGCCAGGGCGCGCCAACTGGCGCGGGGCCACCGGATAGGTTTCGTTCCCCAACGCCCCCGCGGGAGCCTCAACCCGGTGTTCCGGGTCGGAAAGCAGATCGTCGACACCCTCCGTCGCCTCCGGGGCATGACCCGGAAGCAAGCCAGGGACGAGGCGCTCAACCTGCTCCGGTCGGTGCGCATCACCGATCCCGAGCGGGTCTACCGGTCCTATCCCCATGAACTCTCGGGTGGGATGTGCCAACGGGTCTGCATCGCCATCGCCCTGGCGGGCGAACCCGAACTCATCATCGCCGACGAGCCCACCACGGGCCTTGATGTGACGATCCAGGCCGAGATACTGAAGCTTCTGGGAGAGGTGATCGCCGAGCACAACGCGGCCGGCATGCTGATCACCCACGACCTGGGAGTGGTCGCCGACGTCTGCGACCGGGTGGCCGTGATGTACGCCGGCCGGGTCATCAACCTGGGGACGACCGTCGAGATCTACCGGGAGGCGCTCCACCCGTATGCGAATCAACTGGTCTCGATCGCCAGTTCCCTCGACTCCGGCGGCACTCCCCAGGAGATCCCCGGACGGGTCCCCAACCCCGGGGACGAACTTGCGGCCTGTGCCTTTGCTCCTCGTTGCTTCCGGGCCGAAGACGACTGCTTCCAGCAGGAGCCTCCCCTGGTTCAGATCGAAGGTCAGATGGCGTTCTGCCATCATCCGCTGACTTCCGAGGTGGTTTCGGTATGACCGGTCCCTCCGAGACCCTGGCGCTCAGAGATCTCACCAAGATCTTCCGGATCAAGACCGGCACCTTCCGTCATGCCGACCTGCGGGCGGTCGACGACGTGAGCGTCTCCATAACTCCGGGGCGGACCCTGGCGGTGGTGGGCGAGTCGGGATCGGGAAAGACCACCCTGGCCAGGTTGATCCTGCGCCTGATCGACCCCACCGAGGGGTCGATACGCCTGGAGGGCACCGACATCACCCGGATGAAGGGCGCCCAGTTGGAGGACATGCGGGGACGGATGCAGATCGTCTTCCAGGACCCCTACGACTCGTTGTCTCCCTGGCAGACGGTGGGGCGCACCGTGGCCGAACCGCTCATCCTGCACGAGAACATGTCCATGCAGGACGCCACCGGTCCGGTGGCCGCCATGCTGGAGCGGGTGGGGCTCAGCCCCGAGCACGCCCGCCGCTATCCCCACGAACTCTCCGGCGGGCAGGCGCAGCGGGTGGGCATCGCCCGGGCGATGATCACCAACCCCGCGCTGGTGGTGCTGGACGAGCCCACCTCATCGCTCGACATGTCGGTGCAGTCACAGATCCTCCTTTTGCTCCAGTCCCTCCAGGAGGAGCGGAACATCTCCTATCTGTTCATCTCCCACGACCTGACGGTGGTCCGCTACATCGCCCACGACCTGGCCGTCATGTACCTGGGCAAGGTCGTCGAGTCGGGTCCGGCCGCCGAGGTCTTCGCGTCCCCTCGCCATCCCTACACCGAGGCGCTGCTCAAGGCAGCCCCCCGCCCCGACCCCCACTACAAGACCGACCACGTCCACCTGCTGGGAGAGCAACCCTCCGCCCTGGACCGGGCGCCGGGATGCCCCCTGTACGGCAGGTGCCCCATCGCCGAGGACGTTTGCGCCGACACGCCCCAGGAGTTGGTCGAGATCGAAGCCGGACATCGCGTAGCCTGTTGGAAGCGAACCTAGATCTCCGCGTCGCCACGGACATAGGCGGCACCTTCACCGACGTGGTGGTGTACGACCCCGGTTCGGGAAGGTATTCCACCGCCAAGGCGCCCAGCCGGGTGGACGACCTGGCCGGCGGGGTGATGGACGCACTGGGACTGGTGGTTGACGATCCGGGGGACGTCGAGTCGTTCGTCCACGGGTCGACGGTGGGGATCAACGCCTTCCTGCAGAGGCGTGGGGAAAGGGTCATCCTCCTGGCCACCGCCGGTGCCAGCGACGTCTACCACATCGCCCGGGGTAACCGGCTCGACATGTACAACATCCGGTACCGCAAGCCCGAGCCCCTCCTCCCCCGCCGGGACATCATTCCCATCGGGGGACGGATCGATTACCAGGGCGCCGAGCTGGCCCCTCTCGACCATGACGATCTTCGCCGGGCGGCCGGGCGGATTCGCTCCGAGGGCGTGCGCTCGGTGGCCATCGGCTTTTTGTTCTCCTACATGAACCCCGACCATGAACTGGCCGCCGCCGAGGTTCTGAGTGAGCTGGCGCCGGGGGTCTCGGTGTCGCTCTCCCACCAGGTGGCGACGGAGTGGCGGGAGTACGAACGCACCGCGTCGGCGGTGATGGACGCCTACATCGCTCCCCCCGTCTCCCGCTACATGGCGGACCTCTCGACTCGCCTGGCCGACCAGGGGATGCCCGCACCCCTGCGGGTGATGCAGTCGAACGGCGGGATCATCTCCGCCCAGGCGGCGTCCGAGCGACCCCTGCAGACCCTGTTGTCCGGCCCGGTGGGTGGTGCGGCGGGGGGCGTGGCCCTCGCCGAGGTCCTCGGAAGGCCCAACCTGATCTGTGTCGACCTGGGGGGAACCAGCTTCGACGTCAGCCTGATCACCGAGGGCCAGGCCGACAGCTCACCCTCGGCTCACCTCGAGGGCCTGCCGGTGCTGATGCCGGTGGTGGACATCCACACCATCGGCGCCGGCGGCGGATCTCTCGCCTATCTGGAGGCGGGGGGACTCCGGGTGGGCCCGGAGAGCGCGGGGGCCTACCCTGGTCCGGCCTGTTACGGACGGGGAGGGACCCAGCCCACTGTCACCGACGCCAACCTGTTCCTGGGCCGGATCGATCCCGACTACTTTCTGGGCGGCAACCTCACCCTGGACACCGGAGCGGCGGAAATCGCCCTGGAGACCCTGGGCCGGGACCTGGACCTCGACGGGGACCGGCTGGCGCTGGGGATAATCGAGGTCATCAACGCCAAGATGTCCCAGGCCATACGGACCCTCACCGTGGAACGCGGGATCGAGCCCCGGGAGTTCAGCCTGGTGGCCTTCGGAGGCGCGGGGCCGATGCATGCGGTGGCCCTCGCCCAGGAACTGGGAATCAGAGAAGTGATCGTCCCGCCTGACCCGGGCGGCTTCTCGGCCTGGGGGATGCTCCAGTCGGCGGTGCGCCAGGACTTCAGCGAAGCCTTCTTCCGGGACTTCTCCGACCTGGACACCCAGGACCTGGGGGCCCGGTTCGCCCGGCTCGGCGAAAAGGCCGTCTCGAGCCTGCTGGGAGAAGGGGTGGCGTCCGATCGCATCTCCCTGGTCCAGCGTCTCGACATGCGCTACCAGGGACAGGAGCACACGCTGACCGTCACCGTGCCCAATGGCGTCTCCCCCGCCGGGGATGATCGGTTCTCCGCTTTACGCAGGCGATTCGAAGATATCTACGCCACCCGGTACGGTCACTCCAATCCGGAGGCTTCGATGGAGACCGTGAACCTGCGGCTCACCGCCCTTGGAGATGTGGGACGGCCGCTTCTCCAAGCCAACTATCAGCCGGATCACCCTTCCGAACTGGCGTCCAAGACGACGCCCGTCCTGTTTTCCACCGGCTTGTTCCCTACCTCCCGGTTCAATCGCCACACCCTGCCTCCGGGATGTTCTATCGACGGCCCCGCCATCGTGGAGGAGTCCACCGCCACCACCGTCATCCCGCCTGAAGGCAAGGCCACCATCGACGAGTACGGCTGCTTGATCATCGAGGCCCCTCCGGTATGAGTCCCGATCCCATCACCATCGAGATCCTCCGCAACGCCTTCATCATGGCGGCCGAGGAGATGAACGCGGCGTTGATCCGCTCCGCCTACACGCCGGTGATCTATGAGTCCAAGGACTGCGCGGTGGCCCTGATCGACAGCCACCACCGGGTGCTGGGCCAGTCATCGGGAGTGCCGCTGTTCCTGGGGAACCTGGAAGCCTGCACGCTCGGCACCGAGGAGATGTTCGGACGGTCGGTGTGGAACGAGGGCGACGTCTGGATCATGAACGATCCCTATCTGACCGGCACCCACATGCACGACGTGACGATTTTCGCCCCCATCTTCTACCGGGGCGACCTGGCGGGTTTTGCCGCCTCCCGCGCCCACTGGCTCGACATCGGCGCCAAGGACCCGGGGGTGCCGATGGACGCCACCGAGGTCTTCCAGGAGGGTGTGCGCCTGCCGCCCACCCAGGTGATGAGGGGAGGTGAACCGGTGGAGGACATCTGGTCGATCATCGAGAGCAACGTGCGGTTCCCCAAGTCGGCGATCGGCGACATGAAGGCCCAGTTCGCGGTGTCGGCCATCGGCCAGCATCGGCTCGGCGCCCTGTTCGACCGGTACGGACGGGAAACCGTGGAGGCGGCCGCCGAGGAGATCTTCCGCCAGAGCGAGAGGCTGGACCGGGAGGCCATCTCGGCCATACCCGACGGTCTCTACACGGCGGAGGGGTGCCTGGACTCCGACGGGGTGGGAGACGAGCCGGTCTGGATCCGGGTGAAGATCACCGTGGACGGAGAGAACCTGGAGTTCGACCTGACCGGCACCGAGGGTCCCGGGCAGGGTCCGATCAACTGCGGGGCCGTGCAGACGCTGTCGGCCTGCCGCCTGGCCTTCAAGTACCTGTTCAACTCCCACCAACCCGTGAACGGGGGCACGTTCCGGCCCCTGGAGGTGCTGACCAAGCCCGGGTCGATCCTGGCCGCCCGATCGCCGGCGGCCTGCCAGTTCTACTTCACCCCTCTCGGTCTGATGATCGATCTGATCTGTTCCGCCCTCTCCCCCGCCCTTCCCGACGCCGTCCCGGCGGCCCACTACGGCGACG
>JAPPKR010000104.1 GCA_028819835.1 bacterium
GCATCGTGCAGGCCTCGAGCCGGGAGGGCGACTGGGTGCTGGACTTCTTCGCGGGCAGCGGCACCACCGGGGCGGTCGCCTCGAAGCTCGGCCGCCGCTTCATCCTGGTGGACAACAACCCCGAGGCGGTGGCGGTGATGCGCCGTCGCCTCACCGTCGGGACAACCCCGATCTCCTTCGTGGAGACTTCGGGAGAACGAGTCGAGGCCCTGGGCGCCTAGAGATCTCACCCTGATCCCCTTGTGTGCTATTCCCTTAGCGGGGACAGAGCGCCGCCTTTCCTTTGTTTGGCCGGGTGTCGTGCTGGGCGGCGTTGCCGGCGCCGATAGCTCGGGCGGGTAGGGGGTGTCCGTTTGATGGGTGGAGGGCGTAGTCGGTAGGCGCCGGTGGTGGTTTGTACAACCTGCCAGTCCCGGTCATGGACGTTGTGGTGGCAGCGGGAGCAGAGCAAACACATGTTGTCCAGGTTGGTGGGGCCTCCGTCCTGCCAGTGGATTATGTGATGCGACTGACACCATGCCGCCTTGGCGCCGCATCCGATGCAGGCCCCGTCGCGGGCGATGAGAGCGGCGCGTTGGGTGGGGCTGGCCTTCCGACGGGCCATGCCCAGGTCCATCGGCACCGAGGGCCCGCGGAAGATGGCGGGGAGGACCTGCGCATCACAGGCCAGCCGTCGCAGTTCCCCCGCCGGGATGGGAGTGCCGTTCTCCAAACGAGCATTCCCCAGTCGTTGGCTCACCACGTCGTAGTCAGCGATCACCAACAGTTTCACGTCCTGGGAGGCTCCGTCTTTGTCCCCGCCTGGACGGGTGAGCAACAAGGCAAGGGCATCGGCCATTCTCTGGGCGGCCGTCGCCCGGTTCTGGGGGTCTTCTTCCTGCCAGAGTTCGTTCATCTTCTTCGACAACGCCGTCTCGATCCGCGCTCCTGTGATCGGGTCGAACCGACCGTACAGAACGGTCATACCATCGTCTTGGTCGGTGCGGATCCTGGCGAACCTCCGCGACCGTTGATGCTCCAACTTCGAGACCCCGTCGTCCTCGGAGCGTCGCTGTTCGTGTTTGCGGACCGTGGCTCCGAACTTGTCCGGAGACTGGCTGCGGGCGTCGTCCAACAACTCCTTTTCGTCGATCGTGCCCCGCTGGTTGGCGTTGGCCAGTATCCGTGCGTTGTCATAAGAGATGTCCCCCTCCCGTAGGCCCTTCGACGTCTCGGGCAGTTTCTCGAGTTCCCGGGCGGTTTCCACTTCCGAGCGTGCCCGACGGCGGGGCTTCTTGCCCCTCTCCCGCAACTCGTTCTCGGTCAGTTCGATACCCGCCCGACGTTGCAACTCGGCCAGTGCCTCGGCGCGGACCCCCGCCAGTTGGTTCTCTCCCCGGATCGTGGACTGCACCCGATCCCGAAGTTCTGTCACCGTTGCTTCACTCACCGGAACGGTGGGCGCCAACACCCTCGCCAGGTTGGCCAACTGCCGGTTCATCATTGTCGTGTTCATAGCAAACAGTATGCCGAAGGGGTGTGACAAAACACCTCTACATAACACGAAGTTGGTAAAACAAACACCAAAAGGCGTAACCCCGAACGAAGCGGCCCCACCCCCCACCGGCGCAGACCAAGCAGAACTGTCACGAAAACCGCCAGACCAAAGTTCCCTACCACCGGGGCAGTCGGCCCAACCCCAAACGCCCACACCCACCCGAAAACCCGCGAAAAACGCGGGTCCCCCTTCGGGCCTCCCTCCCCCACCACCACCCATCCAGGGTCGAACCTGCCCGGACAGCCCGGAGCGAGGGCCGTTGAGCAGATCGGGTCTGATCCTTCGATGCGGTCCGGACGACGTCGGAACGGACCGTCTCAGTGCTTGGCTCCTACCAATATGAAACGCCCCTGCGACATTTTCAACCCCCTACCCCACATTTTGTTCGCAATCTCCGGCACAGCCCATCCTTGGATCAACCTCAAAGGGGCAACCTGGACGAGTGCCGGAGCGTCCTCCTTCCCTCCCTGCCCCACACCCAAGACCACGCGGCTCAAAACCCCAGGAACAGTCGCACCAACCCCGCGCCAGGACAGGCTATAGCCCAAGCTCCGCGCGGCTGCCGGGTAGCCTATTCCCAATGGTCGAGTCGCTTGTGGTCGGACGGGGGTTGAGCAAGAAGTTCGGAGACTTCACTGCGGTCGACGACATCGACTTCGACATCTATCCCGGCGAGGCCTTCGGCTTCCTCGGACCCAACGGGGCTGGCAAGAGTTCCACCATGCGGATGATCGGGGCCGTCTCCCCCGCCACCTCCGGGCGCCTGTCGGTGCTGGGGATGGACCCCCGCACCGAGGGGATCAAGATCCGGGGACGGCTGGGCGTCGTCCCCCAGGAGGACAACCTGGACCGGGAACTCTCGGTGTACGAGAACCTCCTCACCCACGGACGCTACTTCCACATGAAAAAGGCCGAGATCGACCTCCGGATCGACGAACTGCTCGAATTCGTGCAGCTTTCGGAGCGCCGTGACGACCGGGTGGATCTCCTGTCGGGGGGCATGAAGCGTCGGCTGATCATCGCCCGCGGCCTGATCAACGAGCCCGAGTTGGTGATCCTCGACGAACCCACCACCGGCCTCGACCCCCAGGCTCGGCACGTGGTGTGGGATCGTCTCTACCAGCTCAAGCGGGAGGGGGTGACCCTGATCATCACCACCCACTACATGGACGAGGCCGAACAACTCTGCGACCGGCTGGTGGTGATGGACAAGGGTCGGATAGTCGCCGAGGGATCACCCCGGGAACTCCTCGAGCGCTACTCCACCCGGGACGTGCTGGAGATGCGCTTCGACGCCGACCAGCACCTCCAGGCAATGCCCGTCATCGAGGAGGTCGCCGAACGCACCGAGGAACTCCCCGACAGGGTGATGATCTACACCCACAACGCCGACGAGGTCGCCGCCTACCTGGCCCGGCGGGACATACACCCCATCTCCACCCTGATCCGCCGCTCCACCCTCGAGGACGTCTTCCTGCGGCTCACCGGCCGCCAACTCATCGAATGACCACTCCCCGGGCGTTTTTGATCGTCGAGTCGGAGTGGCGCTACTACAAACGCACCTGGCGGGGCACCGTCATAACCACGTGGCTGCGTCCCATCCTGTTTCTCCTGGCCATGGGAGTGGGCCTCGGCACCCTGATCGACCGGACCGCCGACCAGGCGCTGGGAGGCGCGGGCTACCTGGCCTTCCTCGCTCCGGGCCTGATGGCCGCCTCCGCCATGCAGACCGCCATCACCGACTCCTCCTGGCCGGTGCGCACCGGCATCAAATGGCGCAAGCACTTCTGGGCGCAGATATCCACTCCCGTCACCCCCGACGACATCCTGAACGGGCTGATGATCTGGGTGTTCATCAGGCTGGTGTTCGTCTCGACCGCCTTCGCGGTGGTGATCTGGGCATTCGGCGCCGCTCCCCTGGACAGGGGCCTGACCGCGGTGCCGGCCGCGGTGCTGTGCGGGATGGCCTTCGCCTCCCCCATGGCCTTCCTGGCCTGCTGGTTCAAGGAGGACTCCACCATGATCGCCCTGTTCCGCTTCAGCCTCATCCCGCTGTTCCTCTTCTCGGGCGCCTTCTTCCCCATCGACCGCCTCCCCGACTTCCTCGAGCCCCTGGCGCTGGTCAGCCCCGTGTGGCACGGCGTCGACCTGTGCCGGTCGATCACCCTGGGAACGCCTCTCACCCTGTCGCTCTGGGTGGAGGTCGGCTACCTCTTGGCGGTCACCGTCGTGGGTTGGTGGGCGGCCATCCGCCAGCTCAGAAAGACGCTCAACCTGTGAGTGTGCTCCTGGCCAGATGGCTCCCGCCCCAGTCCCGCCCCACCCGGGGAGCGGGCCGGCTCATCCAGCGGAACCTGCTGGTCTACAAGCGCATCTGGCTGGTGATTATCGCCGGATTCTGCGAACCGGTGTTCTACCTCCTGGGGGTGGGCGTGGGCCTGGGCGAGTTCGTGGGGGAGGTCACCACCGAGGGAGGGGTCTCCCTGAGCTACGCCGCCTTCGTGGCGCCGGGGCTGCTGGCGGCCTCCGCCATGAACGGGGCCATCATCGAGTCCACCTTCCCGATCTTCTTCAAGCTTCACTACAACCGCACCTACGACGCGGTGCTGTCCACCCCCATGCGGGTGGCCGACATCGCGGTGGGGGAGATCCTCTGGTCACAGCTGCGGGCCGCCATCTACGCCTGCGGGTTCCTGGTGCTGATGTACATCGTGGGGCTCACCGACACCCTCTGGGCGGTGGTGGCGATCCTCGGCGCCCTGCTGGTGGGGTTCACCTTCTCCGCCGCCGGTTTCGCGGCGGTGACCTTCATGCGCACCTGGCACGACTTCGACATGATCCAGTTGGTGATCCTGCCCCTCTTCCTTTTCTCGGGAACTTTCTATCCTCTGAGCGTGTACCCCTCCTTCCTCCAACCCATCATGCAGATCTCTCCCCTATATCACGGAACGGAGCTGTTGAGGGCCTTCACCCTGGGAAGCTTCGACTGGACCCTCCTCGCTCACGCCGGGGTGCTGGTGGGCGTGGGACTGGTGGGCCTGGCGATCACCTCCCGCCGACTCGGCCGGACCCTCCTGAAATGAGCGATCCGCTGGGCAGCCAGATCAGGGAGGCCCTCTTCTCCACGCCTGGTAGGGCCGAAGAAACCGAGCCGCAGCCCGAGTCCGGGGAGGCGCCCGCCGACCTTCCGGACGACCTGCGGATCGACCTCTACCGGTGGATGCGCCTCACCCGCACCCTCGACGACACCATGGTCGACATGTGGAAGCAGGGAAGGGGCCTGGGGGGGACGTTCAGCGGACGGGGCCACGAGGGGATCAGCGTGCCCATGGGATTGGCGCTAGGCCCCGACGACGTGATCGCTCCCATGCACCGGGACGTCGGGTCGTACCTGGTGCGGGGCATGACCCCGGCCCGGGTGTTCGGGAACCTCCTCGGCAAGGTCACCGGCCCGAGCGAAGGGCGGGACGCCAACCTGCACGGCATGGGCGACCTGAGCCTGGGGATCATCGGATACGTCTCCCACATCCCCCAGCAGATCCCCATCACCCTGGGGATGGCGATGTCCTTTCGGTACCGGGGCGAGCCCCGGGTGGCCCTCACCGCCTGCGGCGACGGGGGGACCACCACCGGCCCCTACCACGAGTCCCTGAACATGGCGGCCCTGTACGGAGCGCCCCTGGTGCTGGTGGTGGAGAACAACCAGTACGCCTACTCCACTCCCCTCGACCAGCAGATGGCCACCTTCGCCATCACCGAGCGGGCCGCCGCCTACGGGCTCACCGCCCGTACCGAGGACGGGAACGACGTGGAGGCCATGTACCGCTCCATCAAGGCCGCCGTGGACCAGGCCCGCTCCGGCGGGGGGCCGACGGTGATCGAGGCCCGGACCATGCGCATGCTCGGCCACGCCATCCACGACGGCGCCGAGTACGTCCCCAGAGAACTCTTGGAACGCTGGGAGGCCCGCGATCCGGTGGATCACCAGCGCCGGCGCCTCCTCTCAGAGGGGGTGTGCGGAGAAGCCGGACTGGAGGAGATAGACGCCTGGGCGCGGACCGAGATCGACGCGGCCGTCGCCGAGGCGGAGGCGGCGCCCTTCCCCGATCCCGGCACCGTCTCCGACCGGATCTACGCATGAGGGAACTCACCTACATCGCGGCGATCTCCGAAGCCATTTCCCACGAGATGGAGAGGGACCCCGACGTGCTGGTGCTGGGCGAGGACGTGGGGGGCGACTTCGGGGGGGCCTTCAAGGTGACCAAGGGCCTGGCCGCCCGCTTCGGAGACCGGCGGGTGCTCAACACCCCGCTCGCCGAGCAGTCCTTCATAGGCATGGCCAACGGGATGGCGTTGATGGGCCTCCGACCCATCGTCGAGGTGCAGTTCGCCGACTTCATCTCCACCGGCTTCGACTCGATCGTCCAGTCCGCCGCCACCATCCACTACCGGTTCGGCGGGAAGGTCCCCTGGGTGATCCGGGCTCCCTCGGACGGAGGGATCCGCTCGGGGCCGTTCCACAGCCAGAACCCCGAGGCCTGGTTCGTCCACACCCCCGGACTGAAGGTGGTGGCGCCCTCCAACCCCGCCGACGCCAAGGGCCTATTGTGCTCGGCGGTGCGAGACCCCAACCCGGTGATCTACTTCGAGGCCAAGCCCCTCTACCGGTCCATGCGGGGACCGGTGCCCGAGGGCGAGCACCTGGTGCCCATCGGGGAGGCCGCGGTGGTCCGCCCGGGGACCGATCTCACCGTGGTGGCCTACGGGGCACAGGTCTCCCAGGCGCTGGCGGCGGCCACAGACCTGGCCGCCGAAGGGATCGAGGCCGAGGTGGTGGACCTGCGGTCCCTCAAGCCCCTCGACTTCGAGACCGTGGCGAAGAGCGTCACCCGGACCTCGCGGGCCCTGGTGGTGCATTCGGCCAACCGCCTGGCAGGCGTCGGCGCCGAGGTCTCGGCGCGGATTTCCGAGGAGTGCTTCGAGTGGCTGGACGCTCCGGTCACCCGCCTGGGCGGGCTCGACGTCCCCGTCCCCTTCAGCCCTCCCCTCGAGGACGCCTACCGGCCCGACGCGCACAAGATAGCCGCCGCCGCCCGGCGCCTGGCCGCTTACTAGAGACTGCCCTCTCCGTCCTACCATACGCCCAATGCCCAGTTCTGTCATCGGCGCCTCGGT
>JAPPKR010000069.1 GCA_028819835.1 bacterium
AGCGCTTCGGGCCTCCCGCCAGGCTTCCTGTCCGGCGCCGGTGGCCCACCGGTGGCGGCCCAGGTCGGGGGCGAGTGATTCCAGGATCGGGCCAACCGGTCCTCTGAGTTCCGCCTCGCCCGGGAAGAAGCGCAGGGGGTTGTCCCAGGGGTTCACCTCAATCACCGGAATCGGGTACTCGAAGGGACGGGGAAGGGGCTCCACCGGATCCATTCCCACCGCCAGCACGAGGTCGCTTTGCCGGAGCAGCGGCTCCTCGAGAAGAGAGCTTGTGAAGAGCCCGCCGAACTCCGGGGTGGTCTCGTCAATCAGACCCTTGGCGTGATAGGTGGTCAGAACCGGACAGCCTGAGTCCGCCACCACCCGCCGCACCTGCCTGATCCAAGGTAGGGCTCCCGTTCCGATGATCAGCAAGGGACGCTCCGCCTTTCGGACCAATCCCCGCATCTTGTCAGGCACAGATCCGGCCTCGATGAGAGGGGGCGGATCGGGGGGAAGATCGCCGGCTACGGAACTGTCCATGTCGATATGGACCGCGCCCTGGGGATGGGCAGCGGCCAGGCAGGCCGCCGCTTCCGACGCCCGGGCCGTCCGCGAGCGACCCACCGTCCCGCTCCACTTGGTCACCGGCCTCATCATGGCGGGCTGATCGAACTGCTGATGTCCCACCCAGGAGCGGTTGGACACCGGCACCGTGTCGCCCACCAGCACCAGGGGTTGTTTGTCCAGCGTGGCCTGAGCCATTCCGTTGGCGGCGGAGGCTACTCCGGGGCCGCGGGTGACGACCGCCGCGCCCACAGAGTCGCTCAAGAGCCCATAAGTGGAGGCGGCGATACACGCTGCGGACTCCGTGTGGAAAAGGGTGAAGGGGATCCCCAGTGTTGCGGCGGCCCCCACTATCTCCAGGTTTGGGCCTCCTCCCGGCACCCCGAACAGGAGCTTTGCTCCTCCCGCTCGGAGGCCTTCGACCACCTGTCGGGCCACCCCCGCCGTCATGGGCTAGGCGAAGAGTTCGACAGTGACGAAGCGTATCTCGGTGTCCCCGGCGTTCTCGAAATCGTGGACCACCGAATCGGAAGGCGTGTGCGGCAAAAAGCTGGTGTCACCCTCCTCGTAGCGACGGATGTGATAGACGCCGTCCGCGGTGCGTTGCTTGCCGATCCCGCCCTTGACCACGGTCCAGAAGTAATGGCGGTCATGAAGGTGGAAGGCCCCTCTCTCGCCGGGCTGGAGACGTATTTCCCAGACTCCCACCTCGTCATTCCGGAACAGGAGGCGGGTTCCAAGTTGTCGGTTGCCGTCTCGCGCCTCGGCCAACTCACCGGAAAAGTCCTCGGTCCGGTACCGACCCTTTTCAATAATCTCTACCATGCCGGTAAGGCTAGTTTCCTCCTCCGGACCCGATGGCGCGGTCAGCCGCCGATGGCCCTGCCGCGGAGGATCCAAATGATGAACTGCGAAGTCAAATGGGTGATGCAATCCTAGGATGGCTTAAATGGGACCCAATGTCAGTGGGGAAGCCCCGCAAGTAGGCATTCTGGCGGGGATGCGGGTGGTTGAACTGTCCGCGTTCGTGGCAGTGCCGCTGGCCGGGTTGACGCTCTCCTCCCTGGGCGCCGACGTTATCCGGGTCGACCCTCCCGGCGGCGGCTTGGACTACGGGCGATGGCCGGTGACGGCGGAGGGCCGGAGCATTTACTGGGCAGGCCTGAACGCGGGGAAGCGCTCCGTCACCCTTGACATGCGGAGCGAGCCTGCACGATCGACCCTGGTGGACCTGATCACGGCGCCGGGCTCGGATGCGGGGATTTTCATCACCAACCTGTCTCCATCCTGGCTGTCCTATGAGCGGCTGGCCGAACGGCGACCCGACATGATCATGGTAATGCTGCAAGGGAGTTCCGACGGGTCGGTGGCCGTGGATTACACCGTGAACGCCGCCATGGGCTATCCGGAGATAACCGGCCCCCCGGGCGCCGGCCCCGTCAACCACGTTCTGCCGGCCTGGGACGTGATTGCCGGCAACATGGTGGCGTCAGGGGTGCTGGCGGCCGAGCGCCATCGCTTGCGCACCGGGGAGGGCCAACTCGTGCGCCTCTCCCTCACCGATGTGGCCCTCGCAACCGTCTCCACCCTGGGGCACATAGGCGAGGTGATGGTGAACGACCACGACCGGGGGTCCCACCAAAATTACGTGTTCGGCGCCTACGGGCGGGACTTCGCCACCTCCGACGGGAGGCGGCTGATGGTGGTGGTGATAACGGACAGACAATGGAAGGACCTGGTGGAAGCCACCGGATCGACCGATGAGATGCATCGCATCGAGCGGCGGAAGGGTCTCGATCTGCGGAGAGAGGGTGATCGCTTCCGTGCGCGGGATGAGATCTCCACGGTGCTCGAGCCCTGGTTCGCGGCACGGACCCTGGCCGAGGCGGGTGAGACGCTGGGACGTCACCGGCTGTGTTGGGGACCGTACCAGTCCTTTCGCCAACTGGTCACCGACGACCCCCGGTGTTCACTGGAGAACCCGCTCTTCGAAAACGTGACGCACCCCGGCATCGGGGAGTACCTCTCCGCCTCCCATCCCCTTCAGTTCGGAGCGGGACGGGTTGGTCCCCGGCCCGCTCCCCTGATGGGTCAGCACACCGAGGAGGTGCTGTCGGAGGTGTTGGGCAAAGCCGGCGTCTCGGGAAGCCGAACGGTAGCCCCCCAACCTGACGGATTGTCTGCCCCTTTCTCTCCGGCAGGTGATATTCGAACTTTCCTATGACGCCGGCTCGCATTAGAACATATCATCCAAGTGCCGGGCGGCTCACTCCTCCGGCCGGTGAACCTTCGCGACACATTGATTGTTTAACCAGGTTGTCGATGTCGACCCCAAAGAGGCCAGTGACCAGGACCTTCAAGAGGTGAGTGGCTTCGCGGTGAAGAGAGTCCTCTTGTCGGTGGCGGACAAGAGCGGGATCGTCGAGTTCGCCCGCCAACTGGTGGGTTTGGGCGCCGAGATCGTCTCATCGGGAGGCACCGCCCGCGCCATCAGGTCGGCAGGAGTGGAGGTGACAGCCACAGATGATGTGACCGGCGCTCCCGAGATGCTGGGCGGTCGGGTCAAGACGCTTCACCCACAGATCCATGGGGGCATTCTCGCCGATCCTGATGATCCCACCCACCAGGAGGATCTGCGACGGTTCGGCATAGAGGGTTTTCAGTTGGTGGCCGCCAACCTCTACCCGTTTTCCGATGAGCCGGGGATCGAGCAAATCGACATCGGCGGGGTGGCTCTGCTCCGAGCCGCCGCCAAGAACCATGAGCATGTGGCTGCCGTCTCCTCGCCGCATCAGTACGCCGAGGTCATCGAAGCGCTGCGATCCGGCAGCTTGGACCGGGAGTGGCGCTGGCGCCTGGCGGCTGAAGCCTTCGCTTACACCGCCCAATACGATGCTGCCATCGCCCGGTGGCTCTCCCCTCCGGAAGCCCTTGCGGATCCCCTGGTGATCACCCTGCGTCGCCGCCAGAGGACCCGCTACGGGGAGAACCCGCATCAACAGGGAGCGCTGTACGCCCCCGAGCGTGACGGCGTCCCGGGATCGGCAGTCCGACTCCTCCAGGGAAAGCCCATGTCCTACAACAACTACGCAGACGTGGAGGCGGCCGTTCGTTTGGTTGCAGACCTTGAAGGGGCCGGCTGCGTGATCGTGAAACATGCCAATCCCTGCGGGGTTGGCGTCGGGACGGATCCAGCGGAAGCCTTCATGCGGGCATGGGAGGGAGACCCGCAATCGGCCTTCGGCGGCGTGGTTGCGTTCAACTGTCCTGTCAGTGCCCCCGTGGCGGAGGCTTTGGGGGAGGTGTTTGTCGAGGTGGTTGCCGCCCCCCGGGTGGAGAAGGAGGCTATCGCCATCCTCTCCCGGAAGCCCGCCTTGCGGGTCTTGGAAACCCCGCCGTGGAGGTCAACCGAGTGGGAGATCCGGTCTGTGGGGTCTGATTTTCTGGTCCAGACGCCCGACCGTGTCGTCCCGATCCCCTCCGAGTGGCGGGTGGTTTCAAGGGTCCCCCCCGACGCCCGGCAACTTTCCGACCTGAGAATGGCCTGGACGGTGGCGGCGCACGCCAAATCGAACGCCGTGGTGATATGCCGGGACGGCCGCTCGGTGGGAGTCGGCGCCGGCGATCAGAGCCGGGTCGGAGCTGCCCGTAGGGCCATATCGGTGGCCGGGGACCGCGCCAGGGGCGCGGTAGCTGCATCCGACGGGTTTTTTCCGTTCACCGACGGGCTGGATACCCTAGCATCCATGGGTGTGACTGCGGTTGTTTCTCCCGGGGGGTCGGTGCGCGACGCGGAGGTGATCGCTGCCGCCGACCAACACCGGATGGCCCTTCTGTTCACCGGCCGCCGGCACTTCCGCCACTGATGGCCGCCATGCTCTTGAAGGGGGCGGCGGCCGCCTCGGCCGTGATGGAGGAGGTGGCTGCCGGAGTCGCCGACCTGGCCCGGTCGGGCTACGTGCCCGGCTTGGCCACGGTGTTGGTGGGGGACGATCCCGCTTCTCACACCTATGTCCGCGCCAAACGCCGCGACGCGGCCAAGGTCGGGATTCGATCCATTCATCACCAACTTGAGGAAAGACCCTCCCAGGAAGAGTTGGAGGACCTGGTGAATGCCCTGAGCGCAGATCCGGGCGTGGATGGAATCCTGGTGCAGCTACCTCTACCGGAAGGACTGGACGAGGGAAGGGTGGTAGGGTGCATCGACCCCCGCAAGGATGTCGACGGGCTGCACAACGAGAACCTGGGACGCCTGGTGGCCGAGCTTCCGGGCCCCCGGCCCTGCACTCCCGCCGGAGTTATGCGAATTCTCTCACACTATGACCTTCCCGTCTCCGGAAAGCGGGCTGTCGTGGTGGGCCGGAGTTTTCTGGTGGGAAAGCCCCTGGCCTTGCTGTTGGCCACCAAGGGCGCCGACGCCACGGTCACCATCGCCCACTCCCGCACCGTCGACCTCGAGTCGCTCTGCCGGGAAGCCGATATCCTGGTGGCGGCGGTCGGGAGAGCCGAGATGGTGAAGGCCTCCTGGGTCAAGCCGGGCGCGGTGGTCATTGACGTGGGAATCAACCGCACCGATGAGGGACTGGTTGGGGATGTCGACTTCGGCGAGGTCTCGGAGGTAGCTTCCGCTATCACCCCGGTGCCCGGCGGCGTCGGCCTGATGACCAGGGCGATGCTGATGTCCAACACCCTGTCGGCCGCCCGCGGGAACATTTCCGGATTGGGTGGGGTTGGATAGAAGAGATATTCTCTGATTCTGATTCGAGAAGTGATTCGAAGACGAAAATGGTTACCTTTCAGGATTTGCTTAGAAGAGTCAAGGCCCGGATAAGGGAAGTGACCCCGGCCGAGGTCGAGCCCCGGCTGGGAGACGAAGACCTGCTCTGGCTGGATGTGCGGGAACACGAGGAATACGAGCAGGGCGCCATTCCCGGCGCCCAACTCATTCCCAGGGGGCTATTGGAGTCTTCCATCTCCATGCAGGTGCCCGATCCCGACACGGAGATAGTGGTCTACTGCGCGGGAGGGGCCCGGTCGGCTCTGGCCGCCCTATCGCTGCAAGAGTTGGGTTATGAGAACGTGGTGTCGATGGCCGGAGGGTTCGGCCAGTGGAAGGCGGAGGGCCGTCCCTGGTCCGAGCCGGTCACGCTCTCCTCAGACCAGAAGGTGCGCTACAGCCGGCACACCATGTTGCCCGAAGTTGGAGAGGAAGGCCAGGCCAAGCTTTTGAATTCGCGGGTGCTGCTGGTGGGTGCGGGCGGACTGGGTTCTCCCGCCGCCCTCTACCTCGCGGCCGCAGGTGTGGGAGTGCTGGGTGTGGTCGACTTCGATGTGGTGGACGCCTCCAATCTCCAGCGACAGATTCTTCACAACATGGACCGGCTTGGGCATTCCAAGGTGGAGTCGGCGCGCGAGACGCTCACCGCCCTCAATCCCGACGTCAAGGTGGAGCCCTACGGGGAACGGCTCTCGGCCGCCAATGTGCTGGAGGTGATGTCCGGATTTGACCTGGTGGTCGACGGGGGAGACAACTTCCCGACCCGCTACCTGGTGAATGACGCTTCTCTGCACCTCCGCATCCCGGTGGTGCACGGCGCTATCTTCCGCTTCGAGGGCCAGGCCAGTGTTTTCTACCCCTACCAGGGCCCCTGCTACCGGTGCCTCTTCCCCCAGCCTCCTCCTCCGGAGCTTGCCCCCTCCTGCGCGGAGGCCGGTGTGCTGGGCGTGCTGCCGGGGATCATCGGTTCCATCGAGGCCATGGAAGCCATCAAGATGCTTCTCGGGATAGGAGAGCCGTTGGTAGGGAAACTCCTCACCTACGATGCCCTCACCGAGGACTTCCGGATCTTGAATCTGCGCCGCAACCCAGACTGCCTGGCGTGCGCCGACGAGGATCGGCCGCCTGCCATCGTGGAATACGACC